>CAIOXL010000143.1 GCA_903862245.1 uncultured Geobacteraceae bacterium
CCGTTCTCCTTTTCCAGCAATGGTTTCTTGGTCGAAACCCATACTGCCGGATTTGAAGACGGGATGCCCTATTATTAACAACAACGTAGCAACTCAGGCCTCCGCACCCTGAAATCTACCCACAAATTTTTCAAGAGAACCAAAATCTGGAGGTATATAATGAGAAAAGGTGTTTTTTCGACGGCCATCCTGTTTCTGGCGCTGACGCTGACCCCGTATTTATCGCCGCAGTCGGCGCAGTCAGCGGTGTCCGGCGATTTTCTGCTCAAATGGGGGGATGCGTATCATGTCAAGAATCCCCGCGGCATGGCGCGAGACAAAGACGGTTACCTCTACGTGGCCGATACCGATAATAATAAAGTCGCGGTCTACAATAATGACGGGGTGTTGGTTAATCTCATAGAGGGCTACACCGACTACCTAAACTCAGGCGACTTGGTGAAGCAGTGGCTGATGTTCAATAAACCCATGGGCGTGGCGGTTGACGATACATACCTCTACGTGGTCGATAATATTAAAACCTATGGCTTGAAAACCTTCAAAAGAGATGGAACGAACACAACGTACGTGAGGAGAAACGTCACTGACACTGCCCCAGGCGGCATCGCTGTGAACGATAATGGCACCACTTTCTATACAGCTCCTTTATACCATTCGATTGTTGTGACCCCCTCCGGGCCCAATAGCAACAGTTGGCCTTTAACGTACTCTGCAATAAACTCTGCAATAAAGAGCCTAAACGCCGTGGCAGTGGACAAAAACGGTTATGTCTACGCCTCCGATAACCAATAGTCAGGTTGCTATGACTTAAATTGTCGTATGGTTGGTGTAGCATACTCTCTAAGGAGGGTATGCCATGAATATGAAAGAGTTTAGCGCCCAGTTTCCCGATGAGAAAGCCTGCCGAGAGTATCTGGAATTGATGATCTGGCCCTTAGGCCGAGTCTGCCCCCATTGTGAAGGTCTCAAGTCCTGGGACATATCAGCAGAAGGCCGGCGCTCAGGACTGTATGAATGTTCCACCTGTGGTAAGCAGTTCACTGTCACCACTAAGACACCGCTTCACAGTACCAAGCTGCCGCTGAGAACCTGGTTAATGGCCATGTACTTCATGATCAACTCCAGCAAGGGGATTTCATCTGTTTTCCTTGCGAAGTGGATTGGCACATCTCAGAAGACAGCCTGGAAAGTTGGCCACGCTGTTCGGGCAATTATGGCCTCACAGGCAGACGCCATGCTTAGACTCGCCGGGATAGTTGAACTTGACGAAAAGTATCTCGGCGGCAAGCCCCGGTATCAGAAAGACGTTAAACATAAACGAGGTAGAGGCACCGCCAAGTCATGTATTTTCGTTGCCGCAAGCCGTAATGGCCATGTACGGGCACACGTTGTTGCAAATGATAGCTACTCTGAACTTGCTCCTCAGGTTAACCGATTTGTTGATTCAAGAGCAGATCTCATGAGCGACCAACTGCAGGTTTATCGTAAGATCTCAGAAGATTATGCCAGTCACGCGTCTGTCAATCATGGGTCAAAGGAGTTTGTAAACGGTGCCGTTCATAACAATACAGCCGAATCGTTCAATGCCATTCTTGAGCGGGCCAAGCAGGGAGTCTTCCACGCATTGAGCAAACGGCACCTTCAGCGCTACGTCAGCGAGGTTGTCTTCCGTTGGAACCACCGTGAACCGGCAAGGGAAATATCAAAGAACGGCATCAAAAAAACCATCTACAAGGCAAAACCGATACTTGAGCAACTTCGATCACTGCTCAGGTATGCGGTTGGAACTCAACTCAGAAGATCATTTGTCGGTGGGATCTTCATACCAAGACCTGCTTTTCGGTTATAGGTCCGTATTTAAATGCCTGAAAATTACAGTACACGTGCAACGGCACAAACGCCCAGTTGTTTACGTATGTTCCCGCTAAATAGACATTACCAGCCCAAAATAGCCGATTGTGACTGGACAGAAGACGGCGTTTTACGATAAAATCCCTCGTCGGGTAGAAACTACCTAAATGTAATTATTTTAGCGAGTTAGCAATGCAATAACTTTTAAGGAGTATGACATGAGAAAGAACGTTGTCACCATGATCAGGAGTCTGTTTGCCGTGATCGCTTTGTCAGGTATGGTCGGCTGTGGCGATGGCAACGGCACTTCAGGAAATCCGACCCCCGTGGGAATACCTGTCGATTTGAGTAAATTCGCAAGTATCTTTAAGGGGGTGCCCGGCAGTGTCCCTCAGAGTTTCCCCTCCCTTCAGGGATCCGACCCACAAGGAAATCTGTTGTCCGGTTCATTAAGCATGACTCCCGGCGCTCAAATAATAGTTTTAGATGATGGCACCAGCTGTTATTCATCGGCCACAGCGACAACTCTCAGCCAGAATAACAGTACACTCGTCACAGAAAACATCACCAAATATTTTAAAGTATCTGACGGTAGTTTTTACCGTATGGTGGCCGTTTCGGACAGAGGCTCGACAACCTATGTACGAACGTCGGCAGACTCTTTTCCGCATGGAGGCGTTAAGGTTGGTGACTCCGGAAACTTGGGTGTATTCCAGGGAAGTGACGGCACAACACTTTTTATCGAATGGGCTGTCAATCCCGATTTCAATGGAGGAACAGTCTTTGTAATTTCAGAACAATTTTATAGCTCGGGAATGGGCATGACTTCCGAAACTCACTCCTATTATCTTGACGCTGAAGGAAACCTGACAAAGTTTGCGTTTCGTATCAATATCAGTGAAGGCACGTACCAGGTTTCAGGTGCTGTATCCGGCCCCTGATGCAGTAGAAGTGAGGGATATTCGAAACCGGAGTGGTTTGAATGACACTCAACTCCGAGAATGGACGCGATGAAAAACATGACCTCAAAACGCAAACCCTCAAACCTGATTTATGGATTAGACGACGTCATCCCTCTTCCGATCCTACTGCTGCTGGGGCTGCAACACAGTTTTCACGTAACTACCGCCTTGATTTTTGCCATGATCGTGCTCCAGGGCATGGGTGCATCGCCAGCGCAGGCGAGTTTTTTCGTGAGCATGTCTCTTCTGGTCGCCGGGATAGCCGTCATCCTCCAAGCTCTGAATCGCAAAGGAATCGGATCGGGATATTTCGCACCCTCCGTCTGCGAACCCGCTTATATCCCAGCCTCCCTGATGGCGGCTCAAATCGGCGGGCTACCGCTGGTCTTGGGGATGACCGCCCTGAGCGGCATCTTCGAACTAGCCCTCTCCGGGTTCGTGCACCGATTGCGGAGGATCTTCACCCCGGAGGTGATGGGAATGGTCGTCGCCATGGTTGGCATATCGGTGATCCCCGTGACGGCGCGCAACTTTCTGGGTATTGAGGGAAACAACGCACAAATCAATCCCACAGTCCTGATGGTGTCCATGATCACCTTGGGAACCATGGTGTCGATCACCGTCTGGAGCCGGGGGAAACTCCGCCTCTTTTCCGTTATCATCGGCATGATCACAGGGTATGTCGTCTCCTTTCAGGCAGGCCTCCTGCCAGCGGCGCATCTGAGGCAAATCCTCGACAAACCCCTGATGGCCGTACCCGACCTCTCTCTCCTCCACTGGTCTTTTGACGCCTCCTTGATCCTTCCCTTTCTGATCGCGAGCCTGTGCACCTCCGTGAAAACCATCGGAAACCTGACGACGTGTCAAAAGATCAGCGACGCCGACTGGAAACGTCCGGACATGCCCAATATCAGAAGAGGTCTGCTTGCAGACGGCATGAGCATCAGCATCAGCGGCCTGTTGGGGGGAATGGGCCAGTCCACGTCCTCGAGCAACATCGGATTATCCCTGGGAACGGGTGCAACGAGCCGCGTGATCGCCTTCGCCATGGGAGGAATACTCATCTCCATGGCCTTTTTTCCGCGATTCGTGGAAATCTTCGTGGTCATGCCGAAGCCCGTCATGGGGGCAACCCCCCTCTTTGCTGTCTGTTTCATTATCTTCACGGGCTTTCAGATCATGATGTCGCGGATGATGGATGCGCGAAAAATATTCATCCTGGGAATTTCCATGATCTTCGGCCTGAGTACGATGGCTCTTCCGAACGTCTATTCCCAGATTCAGAATCCCTGGATCCGACCCCTGTTCGGTTCATCCCTCTATCTTGCCACCATCCTGGCCATTGTTCTGACGATCATTTTTCAGATCGGACTGAAGAAAAAAATGGATCTCGACCTTGAACCGGGAAAGACGGGCTCCCTGGAGATCCGCGATTTGCTGGAGAAACAGGGTTCCCTCTGGGGGGCGCGGCAAGTGGTCATCGGCCAGGCAGCCACCGCCTTGAATGAACTCATGGAGCTGATCTTTTTTCTCAGTCTGACTGAAAAAGCCGTACACCTGGAGATGATCTTCGACGAATTCAACTTGGATCTGGCCCTGCGGTATGATGGGAAACCACTTGCGATCGT
The DNA here is from genome assembly GCA_903862245.1 of uncultured Geobacteraceae bacterium. Lineage (GTDB taxonomy): Bacteria > Desulfobacterota > Desulfuromonadia > Geobacterales > Pseudopelobacteraceae > JACRCG01. The sequence goes on from CAIOXL010000143.1 coordinate 4,442, forward strand.
TGGGGAATACGTGGCGCCCTCTTCCGTGGATGCAGAACTGTCGATCACGCAACTTTCCCTGCACCTGATTCGGAAGAGTGCCGACCGATTGACCGTTTCGGAAAAAAACGGTCAACAACGGATTCTCCTGCACTTCGACCATTGATGAACTTGTTGTTTCTATGCGGTGGACGGCACGATGCCTACTGCAATCCGGAGGATAAAATCAGTCTATGGAAAATATAAGTTATCAGCGATTATTTCATAGAATAAAAAGGATCGGCGTCGCCGGAACCGTACTCCATGTGGGCGCCCATCCCGATGATGAAGAAATAGGGTTGTTCCCGTATATCGCTTACAAACACCATGGGCGGGCAATCTACTGGTCGGCAACCCGTGGCGAAGGCGGTCAGAACAGGGTAAATAGTTATCAGGGTGACGCTCTCGGCATGTATCGCACCTGGGAGAGTCTTGCGGTCAGAGATATTGATGGCGGAGAATGCCTCTTTGGTCCCTTTGTTGACTTTGGCTTCAGCAAAGACGCCGAGGAAACGTTTACAAAATGGAATAAAGACCATATTCTCCGTGAGCTTGTACGCACCATACGGGTTGTACAGCCTCACGTTGTAATCTCCCGCTGGTCCGGTATGAAAGATGACGGGCACGGGCAGCATCAGGCCATCGGTCGGATTCTTATGGAGGCCTTTGATCTGGCAGGTTCGCCGGAAAGCTTTCCTGATTTGGTCTCCAGTGGGTTTCCACCTTGGCGGCCTTCAAAACTTTATTGTAGTACGAATAAGGTCATATCTCCTTCCGGTAGACGAAATAGTGAGTTCGAAAAGGAAGGCTTCTTGAGGATCAACGCCGGTGAATATGATTCCTTGCTCGGCTGCACCTACCAGGAGCTTGCCTGCAAAGCGTACGGTAGGCACAAAACTCAGGGTATCGCGGCGCTTCCGGAACCAGGTGATTTTTACTACTATCTTCTCCTGGTAAAAAGCACAGTCCCGATCATCGGCATGGAGACCGACCTTTTTCACGGACTGGACACGAATTTTACCGGCATTGTAAACGGGGCAGGCGCCATCCCCCCCTTGGTAACGACGAGGCTCAAAGAGGTGGAAAAGCTGGTCCGGAAGGCAGTGGGAACCTTTTGCCATGGCGATCCATTGCCGGCATCCATTCCGCTGCTGGAGGGGCTGGAAATGCTCAGGGATCTGAAGGTTTGCCTGCAAGACGAACCGTTTACCCGTCCGGAAAGAGAGGCTATTGAGAAGGCGGTCGATATCAGGACCAAAGAGTTTGAAGAAGTCATCGGCGCGTGCATGGGCCTTAGGCTGGAATCGGTATGTACAAGAGGCAAGGTAACGCCTGGAGAAAGCGTCTGGGTAAAAAATAAACTCTGGAATTTCAGGAAGGTCGATATTCGTGACGCCGCTCTTCATCTCAATATGCCTGATGGGTGGCAGGTCCAGCAGGATGACGGGAATGCGATCCTGGACACATCGGATGATTGGATGAGGTCAGTGGAAGTTTTTATCGGCAATAATGCCGAGCTGTCGTGTCCCTACTGGCTGAAAAAATCAGTAAGCGGACCGGATCACCGGAGGCCTGATGAAAAATATATCCGGCAGCCCCTCTCGCCGGCGCTGCTGTCAGCCGAATGTACCGTTTCGACAGGGGGACATTCGATAACATTATCTTCACAAACCCTGTACAGAAGGCCTTTTCCGGGAGGATATAAAGAACTTCCGATGGCCGTGGTTCCCCCAATCTCGCTTCACCCGGAACTGGATAAAAAGGTGTTTCTCATTTCCAACACTCCTCAGACGTTCACGTTTCGGATAACGGCCCGCTGCAACGATGAAGAATACCCCGCAGATGGGTGTCTCAGGCTCATGGTGCCGGAAGGGTGGCATGTCGATCCCCCATACACGGACGTCACACTTTCGCCGGTAGATGGGGCAAAAACTTGCGCGTTCCTGGTATCCATTCCACCGGATACCAGTGAGGGGCATTATGAGCTGACATATCTTATCCGCTGCCGGGACCGGGAATACGGTGTGATTCTCACCCCTGTCCGAATGGGCGCTCCGGGGCTTCCCCATCCCGATAACGCCTTGACATGCATTCAAGAAGAGTTTCTGCTGTCGCCTTCCCGTGTTTCGGTTCACATGATCAACGCGTGTTATCGGGTGGGGAAGAAATATGCATATATCGAGGGTGCAAAAGAAGAGGTGCTTTCAACCCTGCAATCAGTTGGATTGAATTTCCACACCCTTATGGATGCCGAGATTGCCCATGGAGATTTAGATGCGTTTGATACCATTCTGGTCGGGCCCAACGCGTACACGGTCAGAGATAAACTTGCGGACAATGCACAACGTCTCCTGACGTATGTGGAGAAGGGGGGAACACTCGTTGTGCAGTACCACGGTTATGAATACCAGCGACCCGGCCTTGCGCCTTATCCATTTCAATACAACACCCCCCACGACAGGGTGACAAATGAGGATGCCAAGGTGCATATTCTTGAGCCGGAGGACCACCTTCTCCTTTTCCCAAACATGATCGGACCTGACGATTTCCGTGGATGGGTGCATGACCGGGGGCTCTATTTCTTCGGGCAGTGGGACCGGCATTATACCCCGCTTCTTTCCTGTGCGGATAACAGCGAGCCTCAAAAAGAAGGTGGTCTCGTGAAATGCAGGTATGGCAAGGGAACATATATTTACATCGGCTATTCCCTTCATCGTCAAATACCGGCAGGGGTTGCAGGGGCCTACAGGCTATTATTCAATTTAATCTCTTCCGATGCCAAAAATGGGGCGTCTGAGTGAAGATAGGCATCATGTGTCACAGCAGCTGCGGGGGGAGCGCCCGCAGCGGGGTTGAGTCTGCCAAAGAGCTCTGCTCTCGCGGACATGAAGTCCACCTTTTCATGCGCACCCCCTCGTTCTTTCTTGTAGAGGCGCAAGAGGGTCTGTTCTGCCACACATTGTACAGGACCAGAGCGAAAAATGAACACGCAGCCTGCCTTATCAGCGAATGGCCCGAGGATGAGCTTGAGGCGATGGCAAAACTAGTAATTTCAGTCAGAAAAGAAAGAGGGCTCGACATTCTTCATGCTCATTATCTAATCCCCTTTGTTTTTGTCGCACAAAAAGTGCGTCATGGATTAAAGGGGGCGTCTCCTTTCTTGATAGCAACCTTTCACGGGACTGACGTAAATATATTCGGGAATGATCATGAGCCCGATCAAGAAATTGCGCTTGCCGAGGCACTAAGCTGTTTTGATGTGCTCACAACGGTTTCCCGGAGTCATAGCCGGTTGTTTGCCAACCGGTATGGGCTCAGGCGGGAAGTAGAGATAATCCCCGGTTTTGTGGACCTCTCCCTTTTTCGGCCAAAAAAACACGTTGTTGGTTCAAGGCCCGTCATCATTTACGTATCAAACTTCCGTTCCATCAAAGAACCCGACGGTGTGGTGGAGATATTTGACAGGATTAACGATGGCGCGGGATGTGAGTTGAGGTTTGTAGGGGAGGGAGAGGGGACGGCAAGGATAAAGGAGATGGTCGAAAAGAGAGGGATGGAAAAGAATGTTGTGTTTTACGGTTTGTTACAGGATCTGTCGTCCGTGTTGGCTGATGCAGACCTTTTGATCGTAACCAGCCGATATGAAAGTTTCTGCCTTGCCGCACTAGAAGCGATGGCCTGCGGCGTTCCCGTTATTGCCTCCCATGTGGGCGGCCTCCCGGAGGTGGTCGTACATGGGGAGACGGGCTTCCTGTGCCCTTACGGGGAGTATGCCATTGCCGCCGATTTTGCACGCACCCTTTTGTCTGAGCCTGAAACCTATCGCACGATGAGCATGAATGCGGTAATACGGGCGCAGAGATTCGACCGAAGAGAGGTCGTGAAGTGTTATGAAGAGCTCTATAAACGGGGGCTTGAGGAGAGAGTATGATGAAGACAGTCGATATCCTGGCCTTTTCACCCCATCCGGACGATGCGGAATTCGGGTGTGGAGGGGGTCTCATCCTGTCCGTGATAAAGGGGTTCAGGGTAGCCATCGTTGACCTGACCGAAGGGGAGTGTTCCAGTCGGGGTTCCTCTTTGGAAAGAAAGGACGAAAAGGAGCGGGCCACGTCATTAATGGGGCTTTTTGCAAGATATTCACTCGGATTGCCTGATACGGGGATCAGCGTTGGCGAGCCCCACATGATCGCGATGATTGAATTGATCCGGGAACTAAGGCCAAGGGTCGTGCTGGCGCCATACTGGCACGACCGTCATCCCGATCATGAGGCCGCCGGAAAATTGCTTCGATCAGCCTGTTTTTATTCGGGTGTGGCATCAATAGGCGAAAAAGAGCCCTTTAGACCCAACCGGGTATTCTACTACATGATTCACAGCCCCTTTTCACCCTCCTTCGTTGTCGATATCTCCTCGGTATGGGAACAGAAGAAAGAAGTGCTGCAGGTATACCGGACGCAGTTCTCGCGTGAAGACCCGTTGATGTATCCGACCGCTATATCCGACCCCGGTTTCATGGATTATCATGAAACTAGATGTATCTATTTCGGCGCCATGATCGGTGTTCGTTACGGCGAGCCCTTTTTTACCCATGGCCCGATTTACATGGATGGTTTTCCCGGCGCAGGCGATCTCGGCTCACGGGACGGTAGATCCCTTGTCTATCAAAGCATTTAAGTGAGATCGGATAGGAGGGGGCGAGAGGCGCCGCCGTCATTTCAACGACACCACTTCAACAGGCGCGGTGGCGCACTTTACCAGAGAATCATGGGGGATATATCCTGAAACGGAGCATTGTGGGGCGATTCTGCATCTTCTTCCCACGACGGCGCCCGGCTGAAAGAGGGTATCCCCCCCGATATTTGCATCGTCTCCAATTACGGCCCCGAAAAGCGTTTGCCCAGTCGGGAAAGATCGGATTTCGCCATCCCACGGAACACGAATAATAATCTCCCGGCCATCCATCCGGTAATTGGGCGTACTGACCCGCCCGGCCAAATTGCTCCTGTTCCCGATTAAGGAGGTATATATACCGTTAAAATGGGGGATGCGCGTATTGTTTAGTACCAGGGACTGACGCATCTCGACGGACCACCCGATGACACATTCATCACCGATGATCACATTTCCGCGGATGTAAACCCCGCTTCTGATCACCGTGTTTCTGCCGATGATTGTGGGGCCTCTGATGATTGAGCCGCGCTCCACCCTGCTTCCTTCTCCCAGGCTCACACGGCCCGGTTCGAGCCATGCACCATCTTCTATCTCGCCCAGGATACGGGGCTCCAGCCTCTTTTCGATAAAAAGGGGCAGCGCGGCAACGCCCTCCCAGACATAGGTCGTGTCTAGGAAAAGTTCCGCTGCGAGATTGTGATCCAGATCAAAAAAAGCTTGCGGGCTATAAGGATTTGTCATTTTGTCCAAGTCCACTCTCCATCTTGCGACGATTACCGAACGGTCAACCACGGATAAAAGCCTTGTTGTGATTACAAAAAAATATACGATTGCCCGCCTTGCCCGCTGCCAACAAATATCCGGTAAAGATTCGGAGCCTCTTGCCTTAGCCTCGCAGATAAGGAAGTTTCTCGTGCCGAACCACAAAAACATGAGCCGTGACACTACAAAGGCATCCTCCCCCATCCGTCTGTTTTCGAAGCCGATTGATAAGAAATAGATGAAAATGGCTGCGATCCTAATTGCAGCCGCAATCTGCCTTGCATGTTGCTGCAAATACCTGTTGGCAGCGCGATTATGCATTGTTATTTAGGGGTTATAAGCCCAAATCGGCGGTATTTGTCCAAACATAACCTTCCTTTGTGGTTTGCTATTTCTCGGTTTCTTTCAATTTCAACAACCCAACGCTTATCTCTGAGGTTAATTCCAAGAGCTTGTTCTGCAATTCTACCGGATTTACAACACTAATTTCTGAACGTGTAGCATATTGACCATAGCAATGATGTTGTCAATTTGGTTCATAAGCGGAGGCATTCCTTTGTAGGATGTTATTTTCGGTCAAGGCTTTCCTGCAGACGTATGTAGTCTTTCTGGCTTTCCCAAACACAACAGGATATGAAATTGACAAAAGGCTTGTAGTCACCCTTATTGGAATCCCGCAGGGCAGAGATATAGTCGCCACGGATTATGGGAGGAATGACGGTAATAGGGTAGCCTACCTGCAACAGGGCAAGGTTCATTAACAACCGTGCCGTTCTTCCGTTACCATCAATGAAGGGGTGGATGGTCACAAGGTTCAAGTGCAACATGGCAGAGTATTCAACTGGGTGTAGCTGATGAAGCGTGGGCAAGTTGCCTATAAACTCCTGCATAGCAAGCGGAACAGCAGATGGCGTCGGAGGTGTGAAGTCAGTTCCGGTGATGATGACGTTCCGCTCCCGATACTTCCCTGCGGTTTCAGATTCTATCCGATAATAAAATAGTCGGTGCAATCCGAGTATATCGTCTTCTGTGATATCCTGACTATCAGACAGTTTGTAGAGCAGATCAAAGGCTTCACTATGACCGATAGCCTCAAAATGGTCTTTCATCGGCTTCCCGCCAATGGTGATACCATCTTCCAGAACCACCTTGGTTTCACTCTCGGTGAGGCTGTTCCCTTCAAGAGCGTTGCTCGACCAGGTTAAACCTATTCGGTAATATTCCTTCAGTTGCTTTACTTCATATGTATCGAGCGGACGGTGTGACCGGATCTTTTCTTGGAGGATGCTGTTATCTGACAGCCGATTTTCATAGTTCATAGTAGCTAACCTGTCCCATGTTTGGGTATTCTGACGAAGTCGGCCGCCTATTCCGACGGAAGTCGGCCGGGCATTCCGATGAAGTCGGCCACCCCCTGAGGGGGTGCGCCGCTGGGTGAAAAATTAGA
>CAIOXL010000144.1 GCA_903862245.1 uncultured Geobacteraceae bacterium
CCTCGCCGGAAATAGTTTGTGACACCTTTATGGCGGCTATCATATCCAGCGGACCACGGTCGACTGTTACAACATCAAATGTTGCCTCACGCATTTTCGCGCTCCTTTTCATTGATGAAGCTCTTGCCAGGTGCCGATATGGTGTATCCAGTGATGTTGAACATGCGGAAGCCTTCCCGGCATGGTGGTGAACAGTCAGGGCGGCATTAAATAACGAGATTATAATAAAAGCAAGATTTAATTCACTCTGCTTAATAGAGTGTGATGGGGGGAGGAGGAGGCTTTGTAACTATCTGTAAACTAGAGATTTTGCCTGTTTAAGTGCGGGATAGACGGCCACCGGCAGTGGTGTGGATTTGCTTTTTTCGAGGCCGAGTACCGTGAAATGCAGATGTGTTGGAGAACGTCGCTTTGCCGCATTGAGTCCACTGCGCCCGATGGTTGCCAGCGGGTCGCCCGGTTTGACAATGGTTCCCGGTTCGACGAGTACGGTCTCGTTGTGGGCATAGTAGACGAGCAGCTGGTTGGCCGGATCATAGACCCAGATATAATTGCCGCCCCGCAGTCCGCTCCCCTGCTGCCATCCGGTTTCCACCGCCACCACAACACCTCCGGTCATGGAAAGCACGTGAACGGCCGCCCCGGTGCGATCATCGCGGCAGTTTTGGTTGCGGTCATGAATAAAGATATCATACGCAGGGTGGCCGCCATGACGGTTACCGCTGAAGTAATCGTAGCCGCGCGGTGCAAAACCGTGACCCTTTCCCTTGTCAATAGCGGCGGCACTGTAGCCGGCCACCGGGAAAATCCACTCCGTCTCCGGGTACGCTTTCCCGCCGCGCCGGCGATACTCTTCCCGGACCGCGGCCAGCCTGACCGGCAGCTCTGCGCGTGCGGCGGCTTTCCTGATCCGGCCGTCGCGGATGCGGCTGTTAAACTCGTTGAACTCCTGGAAGAGTGAGCGTGACGGTGCGGGAGGGGAGGGGGGTGCTGCTGCCGGTGCGGCAATCAGTTCGTTCAGGTCGGGTCCGGCAGCGCTTGCCGGGAGAGCGGTGTACAGAACCCAACCGAGCAACAGAAAAAAAGGCAGTTTCATGGCGGTTCCCGAAATCATACAGCAGCCGTGCCGTCGTAGCCGCAGAGAAGCGGCTGTGCCCGGATGCCGGGTGCGTGCTTCGCTGCGCTCTGCATGGCCCGTGTTTTGACAAGCGCCATGAGCGTCCCATCAAAGCCGGTGGCGATGGCAATTTCGCGGGCGGTGTTGGCATTGGAAATAATTGCCAGTTGTTCCGGCGGGACAGCTGCTGTCACACCCCAGTCATAAAGAGCGGCAAGATCCAGTTCTGACGCCGCCGCATGGGTGTTCTCATGGCCGCAGGCGATTTTAAGCAGCTTGGCGAACTGGCAGGCGATGATCGGCTCCATGAAGCCGCGCCTGGCACACGCCTGGAGGGCGTAAGCGATGTGGTCGCCCATCATGATGCAGGCCTCTTCGGGGAGGTGGGGGAGCTGCCGCTGTGCGGCCAGTTCGCTCGTTCTTCCGGTGGAGAGTACCACCGTACCGCAGCCGCAGGCCTTGGCAACATCCAGGGCGGAGTCGATGGTATCGGTCCAGGCCTTGGCCGAAATAGGGCGGACGATGCCGGTGGTGCCGAGTATCGACAGCCCGCCGATGATGCCGAGGCGGGCATTGAGGGTTTTCTTGGCGCGCTCTTCGCCGTCGGGGATAGAGATGGTGATTTTGAATGGTGAATTTTCGATGTTGAATTCTGACAGAACAGAACCGACCGCCTGTTCGATCATCCGGCGCGGCACCGGGTTGATGGCCCATTCCCCCGGCGGGATTGCCAGCCCCGGCTTGGTAACCCTGCCGATGCCGACGCCCCCTTCGATAATAAGACGCTCCTCCTCGACTGTGATGACACCCCCCCCTTTACGAAAGGGGGACTGGGGGGGATTTCCCGAAGCCCGCGCATGCACCTCGGCTCCGTTGGTGATGTCCGGGTCATCACCGGCATCCTTGACCACGAAGCAGGAAGCCGATTCTCCCGAAAACGTCTGGCCGTGGAGCAAAAATGTGGCGCCGGCACCGCCGGGCAACTCAATGGTAACCTGAGCCACCGGTTTCTGGCCGGCCAGCATCCATGCCGCGCCCTTTGCCGCCGCCGCCGCACAAGCTCCGGTTGTGTATCCTGAACGGAGCTCTTTTTTCTTCACGGCGCAGACGCCAGAATGGCCAGTGCGTTTACCACTGCGGCGGCCACGTTGGACCCCCCCTTGCGCCCCATGTTGGTTATAAACGGGACATCGTGGCAGACGGAGGCCAGGGCGTTTTTACTCTCTTCCGCACCGACAAAACCGACCGGGAGGCCGATAATAAGTGCCGGTTTGGCGATTCCCGCCTCAATGAGCCGGAGCAGCTCAAACAGAGCGGTCGGTGCGTTGCCTACCACAAAGATGCGATTCGCGGGATCGGCAACCGCTTTACGCATGGCGGCTATGGAACGGGTTATCCCGTCCCTTTTCGCCAGTTCGGCCACGTCCAGATCAGCGACATGACAGGAAAGCGGGGAGCCGAACGCGGCCAGGCGTGGTTTGCTGATCCCGGAAAGGGCCATGTTGGTGTCGGTCACGATACCGGCACCGCTCCTGAATGCGGCTACCGCATGGTCAATCACATCCTCGGAAAGCACCATTGACTGCGCGTATTCAAAGTCGGCGCTGGTGTGGATGGCGCGACGGACAATCTGCCATTCCGCCCGGGGCCAGCCGTGATCGCCCGCCTCGTGGTCGATGATGCGGAACGATTCCTCTTCAATCTCCTCAGGTTTCATGCCGAGTGAATCCATCAGCGCCACCCCAGCCTTTCCAGTGCTTCGCCAATCCGTTCCGCCTCGATCTCCGCCAGTTTGCGGTGCGCTCCCAGATGTCCCCCCATCTCCATGATCAGAGCGGGATGACGTTTATGCGCTTCAGCGATCTCCTCCGGCAGGTCGTGCTGGACATGGGCTCCCATGAAGAGGAAGTAGGGCATCAGCAGAATCCGCTCCGCCCCACGGGCAACGCAGGTGTCGATCCCCTGCTGAATATCCGGCTCATGCAGTTCACGGAAGGCGACCTCGACGATTTCAAAGCCGGTCATCTCCCGCACCATCACCGCCACATCGCGGGCGGCGTCATTTGCCTCGGCGATGCGACTGCCGTGGGCCATCATCAAAATTGCAGTTTTCATGGGTGTCTTGTCAGCCTTTCAGCGCGTTTAGCGGTTTATCAAAAAAAGTATTTATAACACGGAGCAACGAAGCAACGGAGTGACAACAAAGAAGTATCTTCTTGAAACTGCCTTTTTGATGCTCACCGTGCCGGTGAATGTAGAGTCTCAAGGAAGTAGCTGATTTCTCTGTTGCTCCGTGTTATTCGAACTGCCGTTTTAAGGTGTATTACTTGAACGTTTTCATAATGTAGTCAGCAAGAGCTTTTGCATCGGCTTCGGAAATCGCCTTGCCATCAAAAGCAGGCATTCCACCGCCCCCTTTGCGTACCTGGGTGATGATTTTTTTGGCATCCTTGATCCCCTTGATGGTGGCTTTCTTGTTCATGATGTTGCCGCCACCCGGGTGACAGGCTGCGCATTTTGCCTTGAAAACTGCCTCGCCAGCGTCGGCAGCAAAAGCTGCTGCTGAAAACAGGGAGGTCGCCAATACAGCCGTGAGCAGAGTTGTGTGCAGTTTCATGATGTTCTCCTTTTTATGCAGTTAGTTACCCGATCCGTGAGTGAGGGGGGGCATGCGATGCGTACAATACCATTCCGGGAGCATGGTGACAAGGGGAGAACCTGAAGGATGAGCAGATGAACGGTGAGGGATGAGGGGTGAGGGATGAGAGATGAGAGATGAGGGGTGAGGGGTGAGTTTAGACGAAATGGTTGAATACCTGGTTTGAGAGCAGCATCCCCCGGAGAGTCAGGGCAAGGGCGTCCTCGTTCTGCGTGATGAGGCCGAAACTGGTAAGCTCATTGACAGCTGCACCATAC
>CAIOXL010000145.1 GCA_903862245.1 uncultured Geobacteraceae bacterium
AGGGATCAAGGGCCCGGCGTCCCTGAATCGGAGCTGAATGACATTTTTCGCCCCTTCTACCGTGTGAGCGATTCCCGCGAACGGCAGAGCGGCGGTGCGGGTGTCGGTCTGGCGATTTCAGATCGTGCGGTTCGACTTCATGGCGGGAGTTTGCGAGCGATTAATGCCGTCGGAGGTGGTTTGATTATGGAGATGGAACTTCCGCTGACGTGACGTACTGTGGCGTACTAAGCAATCTCCTGATTCAGAAAGACAAAGGCGGCCCTTCCGCCGCCTTTGTCGATTCAATATTACAGGTCCAACTGTTCGGCAAGCAGTTCAACAGTGTGCCGAACCGTGACAGATGCCCCCGTTTGATCCAGCCCCCCTCTGATCTGCATGACACAGCCGGGACAGTCCATGGCAACGACAGGAGCCCCGGTATCCATAATGTTCCTGAGTTTGCGCTGCAGAATCGGCGCTGATATTTCCGGCAGTTTCATTGAGTATGAGCCACCCATACCGCAGCAGGTATCGCACTCAAACATCTCCTCAATCTCAAAACCGGCTTTTTTCAATAATGCCCTTGGCTGCCCAGACACCTTCAACGTCCGTTTCAGGTGGCAGGAATCATGATAGGTGATTTTCCCCAGAGCCCGCCCCTCTTTCAGGGACAAGCGCCCCTCATCCACAAGTTTTGTGACTAATGTCGAAAAATCAATAGTCTTTCCGGAAAGTTTTCTGGCCTGGGGCAGCCATTCCGTCTGACCAAGGCTTTCGAACGTACTGATAAATTCGTGATCAAGGGCAACGGTGCAGGTCGGGCAGGCTGAAATGACATAGGTGACCTCCTCCCGGAGCAAGGCCTTGATATTGTCAACGGCGTTATTGGCTGCAACCTCGTACGCCCCGTTATAGCGGGCCGGCGCGCCGCAGCAGGTTTGATCTTCGGGGAAAAGCACCTGAATACCGGCGTTGTTCAGAATTTTTACCAGCGCCTCTCCCATCTCCGGATACGCAAAATCAATCAGACAGCCGGCATAAAAAGCTGCTTTTTCCCCGCACTCAGGCTGCCGGATTTTGCTGAACCGATCACGGAACGGTTCAGCGGCAATAGCCGGCAGGCTGCGGCCATCAGTCAGATCAGCCAGGAACAGCGGCAGGTGGCGGATAAACTTCCCGGACGTAAACGGTTTACCGGCGATTGAAGCTGCGCGCAGCATACCGTGGAACAGTTTTCGATTATTCACGACAGCATAGATTGACTTTTGCAGCAGCGGCACACCCTGCCCCTGCACCAGCCGCCGCCTGATTTCCATAATCAGGTCCGGAATGTCGATTTTGCCGGGGCAGACATCTTTGCATGCGCCGCATTGAATGCAGAGACCCTGGATATCTTCAGACTTTTTCAGCTCGTCGAACCAGGCGGTAAGAATCGTCCCGATGCCGCCGGTATACACCTTGCCGAAGACATGCCCCCCGACCAGGCGGAAGATGGGGCAAACGTTTAGGCAGGATGCACAACGGATACACTGCAAGGCCTCCTTGAATTTCGGATCGTTGGCCATTTCAGTCCGGCGGTTATCCATGAGGATTATGTGCAGATCTTTCATTGACCCGTCACTGTTCGGTGTCGGACCGGTAATGATCGAAACGTAGCTTGTCAGCAGCTGGGCCGTGGCACTCCGGGGGAGTGCCTTTAAAATGGTGGCCACATCCGCGTACTCGGCAATCAGCTTTTCGATGCCGATCAGCGCGATGTGAATTTTAGGGAGTGACGTTACCAAGCGGGCATTTCCTTCGTTGGTCATGAGAACAATACTGCCGGTTTCAGCTACGGCGATATTCGCTCCGGATATCCCCATATCGGCGGCCAGAAAGGTGGGGCGGAGCTGCTCTCGGGCAACTTTGACGAGGCGGGGAATATCCGATGACAATCGTTCGTTGACCTCTTTGCTGAACAGGTCAGACACCTCTTCCTTGGTCATGTGGATGGCCGGCATAACCATGTGCGACGGCGTCTGACCGGCCAGCTGAATGATCCACTCGCCCAGGTCGGTCTCCCCCACTTCTATGCCAGCCTTTTCCAGGTACGGGTTCAGATGGATCTCTTCCGTAGCCATGGATTTTGATTTCACCACGGTTTTGACGTTATTAGCCTGGGCAACCGCAAGGATGTATTCGCGTACTTTTGCCGGATCGTTCGTCCTGAACACCGTGGCACCACTGGCTTCAGCTTTCTTAGTAAACTGATCGGAGAGTTGATCAAGGTGGGAAGCCGCATACCCCTTCAGTGCAGCAATACGGTCCCGCAACGCTTCAAAATCAATCCCCTCATACGCTTTGGCGCGATTAACCTTGTACGCTTCCGAAAACTTGCCGAGTGCGCCGGTCAGGTTGGCATTGTTTACCGCCTTCCGGATGGATTCCTTGAATTCATTTTCCATTAGTCCCCCCTCCCAATTCATCCACAAAAACAATGACCAGGCGCTCCGGACCATGCACACCGATGGTCAGCACCCGTTCTATGTCAGCAGTACGGCTCGGCCCGGTAATCAGCGCAATATACGGGTTCTCGGAAGGCTTGACGATGGACAGCAGTGACGGCATATCGGGCAGTATTCCTCCCGTCGGCACCAGGGCAATGTGAATCGTGGGCAGTGACGAAACCAGACGCTGATGTATGGCCGTAGAGTTCTGATACAGCGACCCGGTGTCGGCCAGGGCAAACTCCATCTGGCTTATCCCGAAGCGTGCTTCAGCAGCCAGTTCGCGGGTAACCTCCAGCTTCAAGCCATCAACCTGCCGCACCAGCTCACGGTCCACACCGTCAAGAAAGGAACATTCTGCCCAGAGTGCATGCGAACCTGGTGCATCAGCGACCCCCTCCCGGCGTAAAAAATCGATTAACCAGGCAAGCGCCTCACCTTTTGTTGCATAGCGAACAACTTCAGCACTGACCGCTTCCGCCCTTGTCTTAAACTGTGTGTACATCATGTACATCCCTCCCGGTTACATTGATTGAGTCTTCGGCGTATACAAGCTTGTGGAAACTGGTTCTACTTCAACCCATTCCAACCAGCGCCAAAAAATATAAGACAACCTGCCTTAGTAGATTTTAGTACAAAATGTAAATTTGTATAACCAACCGTGCCGCCACCATATTTCATCTCTATGTGCTTGTCAATTCGCTTTTTTTTAAATATTGAAAAAAAGACTTGACACAGTTTTTGAAAAAAAGTAATTGGTATTACAACTTGTCAAAACCTTTTTCTATTTTCATGCATTGGAGATACATCAGCAGATACACAGAGGATAATCGCCGCAGTAGTTCCATACCCCCCTAATGGAAAGGAGAAACTAAGTATGCCATGGATCCAAACGTACACCCCCGCAGGAGGCAGTCTCGGTTTATCGGCTCTCATCGCAGCTATCCCGCTCGTCGTCATCTTCGTCTGCCTTGCCGTTCTGAAAATGAAGGCACATAAAGCCGGACCGCTTGCTGTAGCATCGGCACTGGGCATTGCCATAGCGGTTTGGGGAATGCCGGTCAAGCTGGCTGGCCTCGCCTTTATGCAGGGCGCCGCCTTCGGCCTCTTCCCGGTGTTCTACATTGTTATAACCACCCTCTTTCTGTACAACATTACGGTCAAGGGGGGGCAATTCGAGATTATCCGTGCATCGCTTGCCGGTGTCACCGGTGACCGGCGCATTCAGGCGCTCCTGATCGCATTCTGCTTTGGCGCCTTCATCGAAGGTGCCGCCGGTTTCGGCACGCCGGTAGCAATTGCTGGCGCTACTTTGGTTGGCCTTGGCTTTCGCCCGCTTTATGCAGCCGGCGTCTGCCTTATTGCCAATACCGCACCTGTTGCTTTTGGCGCCATCGGAATTCCGGTCGTGGCACTGGCAGGGGTCATGGGCTACGGTGATGACGGTTTGATGAAGCTGTCCACCATGGTTGGCCGCCAGCTCCCCTTCATTTCGGTCATCATTCCTTTCTATGTAATCCTGATCATGGTTGGCTGGAAAAAAACGATCGAAGTCCTCCCTGCCATCATCGTTTGCGGAGTAACCTTTGCGGTCAGCCAGTGGGCCACAGCCAGCTACCTTGGCCCGTACCTCCCGGACATCACCGCATCTCTGGCATCCATGGTTGCTCTTGTGGCACTGCTTCAGGTCTGGCAGCCCAAAGAAACCTACGTATTTGACCATGAAACACATTCCGGCACGAAACAGGAGCACCATTACACTGTTGGTGAAGTCTTCCGCGCCTGGGCTCCCTACCTGGCCCTGACCGTAATGGTTCTGCTCTGGGGAATTCCATCAATCAAAACAGAACTTGACAAAAGCAAGGTAGTTTTTGCCGTGGCGGGACTTGACAATATGATTGTTAAAAAAGTTTCCAAGCCGGAGGACGGAGTAAACAAAATCGCCGCCGTTACGGCTGAGGCTGACAAGCTGCTTGCTCAGCTGCCGGCAACCGAACCGAAGCTTGCCGGTGCTATTACCATGCTGAATGAACTGAAGGGACTGGAAGAAAAGTTCCTGCCGGTTGAGCAGGGCATGGCCGGAAAAGGCGCTATCCTCACCGACGAGCGCAATGCCGGATTTACTGCCATTGCCAAAAAAAGCGCCGATATCCAGAAGCTCCTCAAAGATGATCTGGAAAAAAACAAGCTGGTTGCCAAGGATCAATTCAAACCGCTGGGGAAATCTTTGGCCGATCAGCTGCCAATCAAACTTCCTGCCAAATATACCTTTAATTTCATGTCAGCCGCCGGCACAGCAATCCTGATTGCAGCGTTCCTCTCTGCCCTGATTTGCGGCGTCGGCTTTGGTGACGTCATCAAACTTGGCGGAAAGACCCTGTATGACATGCGCTTTCCTGCGGTTACCGTTGCTTCCGTGCTTGGCCTTGCCTATGTCATGAACACATCCGGCATGACCAACTGCCTTGGTCTCGTATTTACCAAAACCGGCCATCTGTTTCCGTTCATTGCACCGTTCCTCGGCTGGCTGGGTGTTTTCCTGACCGGTTCCGACACATCCAGTAACGTCCTGTTCGGCGGTCTGCAGAAAGCTACTGCAGAGCAGCTCGGCCTCAACCCGATTCTTACCGGCGCAGCAAACACCAGCGGCGGCGTTATGGGTAAGATGATTTCGCCCCAATCACTGGCTGTTGCCACCGCCGCCTGCGGCATGGTGGGCGAAGAGGGAACCCTGTTCCGCTTCACACTCAAGCACTCAATCTTCCTGACGGTCGTTGTTGGGGTTATTGTGTACCTTCAAGCCTATTACCTGCAGTGGATGATACCGTAACTGCATCACCACCCGCTTTCCCCCTGCAGAAATGCAGGGGGAAATATCTGCAGACTGCAGACTACTGAGCAGCTTCCAACAATGAAAATCGTAATTTTTTCCTCTGAACAAGGAGTTCTTCATGCAACAATCACTCATAAAAGAACTGCAGACTATTGTCGGAGAACCCTACCTGCTGACCGATCGGGAATCGCTGGCGGTCTACGGTTATGACTCCACACCGGAACTGGAACGTCTGCCCGGAGCTGTCCTGCTGCCCGGTACATCCGATGAAATAGCCCGTATCATGCGCCTCTGCCATGGGGCCGGAGTTACGGTAACGCCGCGCGGATCCGGCACCAACCTGTCCGGTGGCTCCCTTTCTACCGGGGGGGTTGTTATTCAGACCAGCCGTCTCAACCGGATTATAGAAGTTGACGAAGAAAACCTAACCGCCACAGTTGAGCCGGGTGTCGTCACCAGTGCGCTGCATCGAGAAGTCGAAGCACGCGGCCTGTTTTATCCGCCGGATCCGGGCAGCATGAACATCTCCACCATGGGGGGTAATGTCGCCGAAAATTCAGGCGGTTTACGCGGCCTCAAGTACGGAGTAACTGCCGATTACGTCATGGGGCTTGAAACGATTCTTGCCGATGGTGAATTGCTGCGTACCGGCGGCAAAGTTGTCAAAGATGTTGCCGGATACAGCCTCAATCCGCTTCTGGTCTCCTCCGAGGGGACACTCGGGTTCTTTTCCGCCATCACGGTCAAATTGATCCCGAAACCGCAGGGCAAGATCACCATGCTCGCCCATTTTCCGGAACTTCAGGATGCTGCCCTGGCGGTATCGGCAATTATCGCCGCCAAGGTGATCCCGGCAACCCTTGAGTTTCTGGACAAGGTCACCATCAAATGTGTTGAAGACTATGCACATGTGGGATTACCGCTTGATGTGGATGCGGTGCTGCTGATTGAGGTGGATGGCCATCCGGTGGTGATCGCTGAAGAAGCTGCTGCAGTGGCTGAAATCTGTAAAAAGCATCGCTGTTCTTCCTTCCAGACGGCACAGACCCCTGCTGAAGCGCTCAAATTAACCGAAGCGCGCCGGACAGCGCTTTCCGCCCTGGCCCGGATGAAACCGACCACCATACTGGAAGACGCCACCGTGCCGCGCAGCTGTATCGCTGCCATGCTGAAAGTCATTCAGGATTCCGCCCGTAAGCATGCAGTGACAATAGGCACCTTCGGCCATGCGGGGGACGGTAATCTGCACCCCACCTGTCTGACTGATGAGCGTGACAAGGATGAAATCAAACGGGCCCACGCCGCTTTTGCTGAAATTTTCGATGCCGCTATTGCCATGGGCGGCACCATCACCGGTGAACATGGCGTCGGGTTGGCAAAGAAAAAGTATCTGCCAAAGCTGGTGGGAGAATCGGGCATACGGGTTATGAAAGGAATCAAGCAGGCATTCGACCCGAAAGGGATTTTAAATCCGGGGAAAATTTTCTAAATTCCTGAGTGAGTATGAGGTTCACAAATGGACTACGTTAAACTGATAAATTGCATGCGCTGCGGAATGTGCCTGCCGAACTGCCCGACATATAAAGAAACGTTTCTTGAAACAGCATCGCCCCGTGGGCGTGTTGCTCTGGTGCGTAAGCTCAAGGATGGCGAGCTGGACCAGTCGGAACGCCTGCTGGAATTTCTTTCGCTCTGCCTGGACTGTCAGGCCTGCGCCTCATCCTGCCCCTGCGGCGTCAACGCCGGTGAACTGGTGGCAGAGTTCACCTGTGAACGGAAAAGTGACACCGGCCTTAACTTTATGGAAGATCTTGTCCTGCGTAAACTGGTGCCGCACCCGGACCGGCTCGAAACATCCATGGTGCCGATGCGCATGTACCAGAATACCGGTCTGCAGAAGCTGGTCAGAACGCTCGGCCTGCTCAAAATATTTCCGAAACCGTTGGAACGGATGGAAGGTTTGCTCCCTCCCCTCCCCGCCCGCCCTCTCCGTCAGGAAATACGTGAAGTGACTCCGGCAATCGGTACGGAGCGCGGGACGGTCGGCTTCTTTCTTGGCTGTGTCATGAGTCTTATCTTCTCCGACGCCAGCCGTGCCACGATACAGCTGCTCACGTCGCTCGGGTACCGGGTGATAACACCACGCAATCAGGTCTGCTGCGGAGCACCGAACATGCTGGGGGGCGATCTGGCTGGACTGAAGGAAGCGGCCGTCACCAATCTGTCCGTATTCGGTGGCTACGACGTGGACTTTATCGTTACCGACTGCGGCGGCTGCGGTGCTGAGCTTAAGAAGTACGGCCACCACATTGAGGGAGAGCAGGCGGCAACGTTCAGCGCCAAAGTGCGTGACATCTCGCAGGTTCTGGCTCTGCACGCCGATGAGCTGCGTGCGCAGCTCAAGCCGCTCGCTTTGAAAGCAACGTACCACGACCCCTGCCACATCGCCCATTGCCAGGGAATCCGCAAGGAACCTCGTGATCTCCTCAAACTGGTGCCGGGTCTTGAATACCGGGAGATGGAGTCAGCCGATGCCTGCTGCGGCAGTGCCGGAACCTATAATATCAACCGGCCGGAGATGTCCGATCGTATATTGAAGCGTAAGCTGGACACCATCCGCGACAGTGGCGCCCAGGTGCTTGTCACCAGCAATCCGGGCTGCCTCCTGCAGCTCAAGAAGGGGCTGGCAGATCACCTTCCCCAGGTAAAGATCATGCATCTGACGGAGATTCTGTCCCGCAGCATTTCGGGGTGACGAGCGGTTGCTGTATCGAACTGGTGGATTCGGAGATTGTAAATATGGCAAAAGGGAAGAAAGTTCCGAAGTATAATGTTGTCTCCATGCGGGTCAGCGATGAGGAAAAAATGGCTCTGGATGAATTGACGCGAAGTTGCAGCAAGAGTGTGTCCAGTTTGATGCGTGAAGCGATTCAGTTGTATGAACCGCACCTGAAAGGTGAGTCAGACTGAGAGAAATGTGGAAAATATTGTTGGATGAGCGCATACTGCACCCGCGCTCCTGTCATGGCCGGGGGAATTTATATCCTCCGGCCTGATGTTTGTTCTGCCTTGAATCAGGCCGATTTGCCGTTGTTGGAGAGCATCGGCAGCTTTCCAGCTGTCCGTTCAGTACAAGATGAGAGGGAATGGTATGGCAAAAGCACTCTATATCGCCGCAACCGGACAGAACTGCGGGAAGACCACCACCAGTATCGGCCTGATGCACCTGGCGCTGAAAAAATACGGCAGGGTCGGATTTATTAAACCGCTCGGACCGAAACCGGTTACGTATCATCGCTGTATGGTTGACAAGGATGCCGCCCTGATTGCCCAGGTCTTTGATCTGGAAAAAGAGCTGCGCTGGATGTCACCGGTTGTTGTCCACCCCGACACTACCCGCAGGGTGGTGGATGGCGAGATATCCCCAAAAGAACTTCAAGACCGTATCTTACGGGCGTATGCGGAGTTGGAAAAGCACTGCGACTTTATCATCATTGAAGGGTCAGGTCATCCCGGTGTCGGTTCTGTTATGAAGACGTCCAACGCCCGTGTCGCACAGATTCTGAAAGCACCGGTTTTGATGGTTACCGGGGGCGGGCTCGGAAATGTTGTCGACAAGATTTACATGGGACTGGCCCTGTTTGAAAAGGAAGGGGTTGAGGTACGTGCTGTGCTTGCCAACAAGATCATGCCGGATAAACGGGACCGTACCCTCGACTACCTTTCCCGTGCCCTTTCCGATGAAGATATGACGGTTATTGGCGGGGTAGATTACCACCCGGTACTGGCCAACCCGACACTCAGAAGAATTTCCAAGCTGCTCGGTCTGCCGTTGTACGGTAACAAACGGGAAGTGAGTAGAATTATCCACCACGTCCATATTGGTGCAGCATCAACCCAACGGGTAACGGAACTTATCAGTGACGCTTCCCTGCTTATTGTTACCAGCAGCCGAGATGAGTTGTTGGTAACATTGGCTAACCTGTACAAAATACCGGAATACCGTTCCCGGATTGTCGGTCTGGTCATTCCGGGAGTCGCACCGGTCAGTACAATCACACAAATGATTCTTGACCGCAGTAACATCCCCTATATGCGGGCAGAAAAACTCACCACTGCCAGCCTGTACCGCATCATCACCGAGGACGTGTCCAAAATTACCGCCGCTGACACTGAAAAGCTCCGTCTGATACGCAGCCTCGCAGAAACGTACATTGATTTTGATCTGCTCGACCGTCTTTTCTGACGTTGAAAGCTCTGCTGAAGAGAACATAAATAGAGGTTTGCTGTTGTACCGGTTGCAGTACAGGAAAAAATACGATAAAAAGAGGTGACTTTTCACTTTTTTGACTGGGACTTATTATGAATTTTCAACCGATAAAGCCGAAGAAAGTATCAACCCAGATTGCGGAGCAGATTCGCTCATCAATTTTGGCCGGTGAATTTGCACCGGGTGACAAGCTGCCTCCGGAACGGGAGCTGGCCGAAATGTTCGGAGTGTCACGCCCGTCGGTACGTGAAGCGCTCAATGTCCTTGCCTCGTCCGGCCTGGTCATGTCCTATCAGGGGGGCGGGACTGTTGTCCGGTCACTGATGGAGATTTCCTCCAGCAACCCGCTCACCGAACTGATCCGTATTCAGCAGGACCGGGCTTTAGATGTCATTGAAGTGCGCAAAAGCATGGAATCATGGACTACCTGGTACGCCGCTCAGCGTGCCCTGCCGGAAGACATTCGTAAAATGGAAGAGATTATCGCCGGTATGCAGCAAAATCTTGTTCTGCGCCAGTCCTCAGAGGATCTGGATGCCAACCTGCATATCGTGATTGCCCGTGCCACCCACAACATTGTCTGGCTGCACCTGATGCAGAGCATTTTTGACGCCATGAAGGAATTTCAGCAGAGTATCTGGCGGGCGGTCTATGTGACCCATGAGGATCACCAGCGTCTGTTCAAACATCACAGCGCAATCGTGCAGGCGATCAAGGATAAGAACCCCCAGACCGCCCGTGATGCCATGGCTGAACACCTGAATTTTGCGGAAAGCCGCAGCAGCGTGTACGTGGCTCAAAATCAGATGTAATCGTTTCAGCGGGAGATTTCTATGCAGATTATTCCTACAACCATTCCCGATGTTTTGATGATAGAGCCGAAAGTTTTCGGTGATGATCGCGGATTTTTTTTCGAAAGCTTCAATGAGCGAGTCTGGAAAGAACTGACCGGACAGGATCTGCGCTTTGTTCAGCACAACCACTCCCGCTCGTCGGGCGGCGTTTTACGTGGCCTTCATTATCAGATTCAGCAGCCGCAGGGGAAGCTGGTCCGTGTGGTCGCCGGTGAGGTTTTTGATGTTGCCGTTGACCTTCGCCGGAGCTCACCAAGTTTTGGTCAGTGGTTCGGCACGCTCCTTTCAGCGGAGAACAAACGTCAGATGTGGGTGCCGCCCGGCTTCGCCCACGGTTTTTGCGTGACGTCTGAAACCGCTGAATTTCTGTATCTCACCACCGACTATTACGCGCCTGAATATGAACGCTGCATTGCCTGGAACGACCCAGATCTGGCTGTCGGCTGGCCGCTGACAACAGAGCCGGTCGTTTCGGCCAAAGACCGTCTGGGCAGTCCTTTCAAAAATGCCGAGCTTTTTCCGTAACCCGTAAGTAAGCCCGACAGTAACAATCTAAACGCAATCCCCCGTATTCGTTCACTCCCCCTTGAATGCGCATCCCAGGAAATACTGATTCGGCCTGGCAATGCTGCTGCCCGTAGCAATTTCATTCACACCCACCCACTGAGTCTTATCGCCCGGATGAGTCTGCCTCGAATGTGACTTCACTATGTCGGGCCAGAGCCTTACATTTGCTTCCGGATCACCGAACACTCTTGCCGTTCAAATGACGGCTCCCATCTTTAAGACCTGCATCCCCAAGTCACAATCCCGTTACCACAATATGAATTGATGGGGCATATTCCCCAAGCTCCCTGCCGAATTCCTGGTTCCAATCTCACTCTTTCAACGGAATGTGAGGAATTGTGAAAATTTGTGAGTGGCAAATAATATAAAACGATGTTAATTCATCCACCACTTTTTAGGCTGACCAGCTGAAGACATGCAAAACTACACCAGAAACTTCGCTTTAAAGCTGACTACTTGACAGGGAAGATACAGACAGGGGTCAAGAAGATGTTACGACTAGTTCGATTGATGGGGTGTGCATTCCTGCTGTATGTATCCATGTCGCTTTTACCACGTCTGACGTATGCCGCTGAAGACGGGGGCCACTGGGGTCAGGTGCCACTGGGGTCAGGCTTCCAAGATAGCAAGTTGGCGGGCCACTGGGGTCAGGCTTCCAAGATAGCAAGTTGGCGTAACTCTACTTCTATCAACCGAACTCGTTCAGCCTGTTCAGGTGCTTCCCAGCAATTTTTAAACTTGTCAACTTGGAAGCCTGACCCCAGTCACTTGACCCAATGTCTGTGCTGAACATCAGGAATGTGCCAGACGATCTGGCGATGAAGGTAAAGATGGTAGCTGTGATAGAGCGCAAGTCCCTCAGGGAAAAAGTTATAGAGGTCTTGGAACAGGCAGTGGCCGGCGTGAGCCTTGATAAAGTGAAGCGCAGCGAGAAAAAGGAGAGCAAACCGAGCCTCTTGCAAAAGTATATGCAAGGTTTTGAATACTCGTTTTTTTACATATAACAT
>CAIOXL010000146.1 GCA_903862245.1 uncultured Geobacteraceae bacterium
GGGTGCGGCCAAAGGCCATGAAGAAGGTAAGACAAAGACCATGCTGATTGAAGAAACAAAAAAGGCACCTCCGGGGAGATGCCTCTGGTTTGATGCTTTTGGTTTGGTTTTAAATTACCGCGCAGCGGTTTAGTTCAACAATAACCGGAGGAGGGGGGGGGGCACCCCGTTTCTCCGCCCCTGGCAGTGAGTGCGGTAGCGAACTAACCCAAATCGTTTTTGAATTCAATTATACAGTTCTAATATAAACAGACATTGCGGGGTTTCGACCGTGCAGAGAAGACAGTCAGTGGGCGCAAATAGCGGCGGTTAAAAATCAAAGACCAGAAGTGGATTCGATTGCTCCGGCCAGTTTATCAGACGATAGTACTGACCCTCCTGTCCCGAGCTGTCGTTAGTTGCTTTCTGCAATAAGTAAAAGGTGAGTGAGAATCGATTGGAGAAGGAAGGGATTATCACTAGGGAAAAGGTCAAATAACTGAAAACTACTACCTGGGGTGGGTCAATTTTGGACGCCTGTGGTGGGTCAATTTTCAACGCCGATTGACAGCCTAATGTGAGCCATCACCTGCAACCAACACCATCTGACCCGTAAAACACCCCATTTTAACCACTTTCAACACAAGCCATCCCTACCACAACGCCGCATATTATCTAGCTTCACAGGTATTCCGGGATGTAGTACGCCTCTTGATATTCAATAACCTGACTGTCAGCGTACACCAGCAGCGCATCTTCAACGGCAACCACCGGCGGCTCTCTCCCTCGTTTCGGTTGCCGCTTCGGTATATCCCACAAACCAAGATGATCCAGAATCTTGCGGATCACTGCCGCTTCTTCGATAAACGCCAACACCCGCATCGTGCCGCCGCAGTTGGGGCAGGTGAGCGGATCAATCTCATAAATCTTCTGAATCAGCCTCGCCCAGTTGGCACGGCACTTCTTGCGGTACGCCGAATCTGCTTCCTGACCGGCGATCTCTGGTGTCTCGGCATCGATCAATCCAAGCTTCCGGCGCTTGCCTCTGGCTGCGTTGCTGTAGTAACCGTAGTAGCGCACCATCTGCTCACCATGCCGGGGAATGTGGCTGATAGACCAGTTAACGGATCAAGTGACCAGGGATAGGCTGAGTGGATATTACACCCTGTCCTGGAATCGAAACGGCCAGCCGTCGGGAAGTGCATCAATTCGTGTGGTGGCCGGCGTGAGTATGACGGTCATCTGCCAGTGGCGCAGTGATTCAAGCGAAGATCTGCAGTCGATGGAGCGGATTGTTTTCATTGAGAACACGAATTGTGCCTACGGTGGATCTCGCCCTTGGTTCGTCTGCCCGGATTGTGGTCGTCGGGTAGCAATAGTAATGTTGCAAAAACCAACAGTAGCTTGCCGCCACTGCCTCAAGCTGACGTATGCAAGCTGCAATGAAGATCAGATTGATCGAAGCTGGCGAAGACGGGACAAGATAAAAGCCAAGCTGGGTGGCGATGACAAAGGAATCTATCTGAAACCAAAGGGTATGCACCAGCGGACATGGCAGCGGCTACGGTGGCAACATCAAAATGCTGAGTTGCAGGGATGGGAATGGATGGAATCCCGGCTTGATGCACTCAGGGGGTTATAGATGCCAGCATACTGAAGGCAGGAAACTTCTTGAAATTTTTGATGAGTTCAGATAAGTTCCGTTACCCGCTGGTAGTGGTCTGCCAGTAGATGGGCCGTCAAGACTGGCGGCTTTTGTTTTGTAGAGGTTATCATGTCGCTTACGTTTCACCCAAAACCGGGGATGGTGCTGATATGCGATTATTCCACCGGGTTCAAGCCGCCTGAAATGGTTAAGCGTCGTCCGGTTGTTGTTATCTCTCCGCGACCTCGTCGCAAGACTCAACTTTGTATTGTGGTGCCGTTATCTTCAACGCCACCTGTTCCGGTTGAAGGTTGTCATCATCATCTTGATCCATTATCACTGCCGGGGCCTTTGTCTGCAACACCGACTTGGGCAAAGTGTGATATGCTGGCTACGGTTTCACTTGATAGGCTGGATAGGGTGAAGTTGGGAAGGGATGTAAAAGGAAAGCGACTTTATTCAACACAGATGGTATCAGATGATGATTTCAAGGCGATTCAGCAGAGCGTATTACATGCCTTGGGATTTCAGCAGTTGACAAAGATATTGCCGTAAACTAGAATGTAATTGTTCCCGATAAATCGGGCTTGTGAGACTACCGCAAGGTAGCAGCCCCTCGGCACTGCGATTACAAGCCGCCGGGGGACTTGGATCCGGCCTCATGCTTCACAGCATGGGGCTTTTGTTTTATGCCTTCCCTTCCGCAAAAATCACTTTCTCATCCATAATTTTCAGAGACTTCTGTTCCAGTTCATATGCTTCAAATCGCTTGCGGTTCGCCCCAAGTACCTTGTCATTGATTGTCTTTTGAATATCGGCGTCATGGAGAAACGGAAACGGCACGGCGGCAACATGAAAATCATCAATTTCATCAACAACTGCACCATAGGTAAACCGGTGTATCAGGGGGTAAGCATAGTCACTGGCAAGCCAGGCGAACACGTATCCGGCGATTGAAGCGTTAGATGGAACAACGCGGATAATGTGCTGGTTCGCAGTCCAGACGTCCCAATGCTTTGGTACTATGTTGACCTTCCCAATAGTGCCGCTGCTGGTAATCAGCGTTATATCTTCATGGAGTGTTAATTGTCCCTTTATCCTTCCAGCATGAAGTATCAATGAAAGATATTTGTTTGTAGACGGGTCAAGTTCAAGAATCTGTTTGCCGCCGAAGAACTTTACCCCTTGAGCGCTGCGGCACAACAGTTGCAGCTCGATAAGGGTTAGCAGGGGCGGGCGTAGAGAGTGAGATTTTGGAATAGCGAGGCAACGGAAGGGTGACGGGCGATGCTGGATCTGGTAGCATTCGGGGAAATTTTGTGGGATGTGATCGACGGAGAGGTGCACATCGGCGGGGCTCCGTTTAATCTTGCGGCGCACGCGGTTCGGTGTGGTCTGCGCTCGGCCACAGTGTCTTGCGTGGGAACTGATGACTTGGGCCGCACCGCATGTGCCGAGATGGACCGTTTGGGCGTAGACCGGCGGTGGACAGCGGTGGACAGGGATCATCCGACCGGAACCGTCACAGTGACGCTTGCGGGCGGGCAGCCGAGCTATACGATTCACGAAAACGTGGCGTGGGATTTTATTCAGCCTTCCGATGAGGATTTGCAAACGCTGGCGGCGGAGCGGCCTCGGGTCTTCTATTTTGGGACGCTCGCGCAGCGAAGTGAGCTTTCACGGCAGACGCTCTACCGGTTGCTGGATCGGTTCGCGTTCACGGAAGTCTTTTACGATGTGAACCTGCGGCAGGCCTTCTGGTCCGGGCCGCAGGTCGAGGCGGGGCTGGCGCGCGCGACGCTTGTGAAGGTGAACGATGACGAGGCGCGGGTGCTGGGCGGCCTGCTGTTCGACGGCGCGTGTGCGCCTGAGGATTTTGCGCGGGCGGTGGTGGCGCGGTATCCGGTGCGGGTGGTCATCATCACGCTTGGGGGCGAGGGGTGTCTGGTGTGCGAGCGGGGCCGGGCGGCGGTGCGCTGTTCCGGCGTGAAGGTGGAGGTCGTGGATGCGGTCGGTGCGGGGGACGCCTTCTCGGCTGCGTTTCTGGCGGGGTGGCTGAAGGGTGCGACTGCGGCCGAGGCTGCCGCGGCGGCCAACCGTCGCGGCGCATGGGTGGCGTCGCAACGTGGAGCGGTTCCGGGGGAGGGCGACCCGCCGGTCGCCCTCATGAAAGGGATAGAGATGAGCAAAAAAGTGGTGATGTGCGCGGTGATAGCGGCGCTGGGCGGATTCTTGTTCGGGTTCGACACGGTGGTGATCTCGGGCGCTGAAAAGACGATTCAGCAGCTCTGGGGCTTGAGTCCGGCGATGCACGGACTGGCGATGGGTGCCGCGCTGTGGGGCACGGTCTTGGGGTCGCTCGTGGGAAGCTGGCCCACGGACCGGTTCGGCCGGAGAAAAACGTTGCTCTGCATCGGCGCGCTGTTCTTGGTCGGGTCGCTGTGGTCTGCGTTCGTTAATGGGGTTTATTCATTCATGGTGGCGCGCTTCATCGGCGGCATTGCCATCGGCATCTCCACGGTGGCCGCTCCGCTTTACATCGCGGAGATCTCGCCGCCGGCGAGCCGCGGACGGCTTGCAGGTATGTTCCAGTTCAACATCGTCTTCGGCATCCTCGTGGCTTTCCTGTCGAACTACTTGCTCGCCCGACTCGGTGATAATTCATGGCGCTGGATGCTCGGCATTATGGCTGCGCCTTCGATTATCTACACGCTGGCGTGCCTCGCCATTCCCGAGAGCCCGCGCTGGCTGATCGGGCGCAAGGGTGATCGCGCCGCCGCCATCCGCGTGCTCAGCCTCATTCAGCCGTCCGCCTCTGCGGCGGAGATCGCGGCGAAAGCGGACGAGATCGCGGCGTTCTCCCACGACAAGGTCAGCGTCGGCCATTTCTGGAGCATGCGGCTGAAAACGCCGATTCTGCTGGCCATTCTGATCGCCTTTTTCAACCAGCTCTCAGGCATCAACGCGATCCTCTACTTCGCCCCGCGCATCTTTGAGCTCACGGGGCTCGGCACCAAGGCCGCGCTGCTGCAGTCTGTCGGCATCGGGGTGACCAACCTCATCTTCACCTTTGTAGGCCTCTGGCTGATCGACAAGCTCGGGCGGAAGCAGCTGCTGACGATCGGTTCGTTCGGGTACATCGCGTCGCTCGGATTTTGCGCGTGGGCCTTCTTCTCTGGCCACATGGCGATCGTGCCGCTTTGCATCTTCGCTTTCATCGCAGCGCACGCGGTGGGCCAGGGTGCGGTGATCTGGGTTTTTATTTCGGAAATCTTCCCGAACCGGCATCGGGCGGGAGGTCAGTCGCTAGGCAGCTTCACGCACTGGATCTTCGCGGCGCTGCTGACCTCGTTCTTCCCCTCAATCGTGACCGCCTTTGCCCCCGGCTACGTTTTCCTGTTCTTCTGCTTCATGATGGTGCTGCAGCTCGTGTGGGTGAAGTTCATGGTGCCCGAGACCAAGGGCGTGCCGCTGGAGCAGATGCAGAAGAAGCTGGGGATCGTGTAGCCGGGCCGGGTGCGTCTGGCTGAAGGTTCTGAAATTAGTTGAAAGGGAGGAGTCGCATGAAAGCAGCGATCATGATGATGGCACCCTTGGCTAGCAGCATCTTCAAAACCTTGTGACGGAAGAGCTGTTCCAGTGCATGCGTAAGGTGTGCCGCTGGGTTAAAAGAGAGGGGAAGCCAAGGCGACTACCATCCATCGGTGATACCGGTTAAGCCGGTGGTGTCTCAACACCGTTGGCCGAGGGCAAAACAGGTGACTCTCGGAGATTGCGATCATTCCGCTCCGAAATGGATTGTCTTCAGGCAGTGGCGGTAGTTCATTGCCTGAGGCAAGTTCAGAAATGCAACGAACCAATAGCTCAGTATTTTCAAGAGTCATGGGGCTACTCATGTGCAGTTCTCAAATTGGTCATGATGGTGGGATCAATTTATTTTCAGGCAGTTTGCCGCATTATGACAGCAGAAGCGTTTCTATCGAGATCAGGAAAAGATCAGAGGACGTCCAGGATTCAGCGAGATCAGCCTGATGTTTCGAAAGTGCAGTAGTACTTTGACGTCGTATGCACCATCCAGTCCCGGAGCAGGGAGCATGTATCATGAACAGTTGTTGTTGGTCACGTGATATGCTGCAATCTGACTCGGCGAGACTCTATTTCGTTATATAAGACGTCCCCCGAATTCTCGCCAAAATCAATTGACGCACTCTCATTTCCGGTGGTATACATCGCACCGAAAACACAAATTCGTGACCCTTATTGGAACCTGTGAAAGGATAAAACATGAACAGAGTCCTCGCCGTTGGATTGTTCGTCATGATGTGCTTGGTTATGTCTTTAAATATCAGTACTATATGACTGTTTTGCATGCAAACAGACTAAAATTTTGGTTCTGCGATTATCTATTGCATAAGTGACCTTCCCCTTGAAGTAAATATATTTTCTGCTAAAGTGCCTTCCAATAGGGAAAAATGTTATAAATAAGATAGTTATTGCATAATTCCACGAATCAGTGGGCCGGGCGTTCGAATTGCTCCAGTCGCACCAACAATAACAGGCACTTACGTGAATTTGTAAGTGCCTGTTATTGTTTCTAGGTCCTTCATAGGTACTGTTATGGCCTGTTTATCGCAAAACTATAACCAAACGGTTACTCGCAGCTGAAGTTAACTTCAATACGACGGTTTTGAGCCTTGCCTTCCTTGGTCTTGTTGCTGGCCAGTGGTTTGGTCGGGCCGTAGCCCTGGGCTTTGATCCGCTCGGGTGCAATTCCAAAAGTCTTAACAATGTAGTTGCGGACGCTATCAGCACGGCGTTGGGAGAGCTTCATGTTGCTTGCATTGTTGCCAACATTGTCGGTATGTCCTTCAACAACACCTTTGGCATTGGGAAACTCCGTCAGGAAATCGCCCAGCTTTTTCAGTTCGTTATAGTACTGGGGTTTAATGTCTGACTTATTGGTGTCAAACTGAATATTGACTACCGCCGGGCTGCACAACTTAGCGACCTTAACGACCGGCGGAGGAATCACGGCTATGGTAGCCGTACTTGTTGCAACACCGCCTATTCCTTCACATGTCAATATGTAAGAACTGTTATCTGCGGGCGTGACACTCACGGTGCCTTGCGGCTGAACAGAGCCGATGGCTGGTTGGATTTCGCATTTGGATGCATTTTGCGAGGTCCAGTTGAGATTTGCGGTTTCACCCTTGGTTATTGAAGTTGGGGTAATCGTCACGTTGGCTGATGGAGTAGCTGGTGGCGGTGGCGCAACCGGGGGCGGAGCAGGCGCTACGATCGGTTCTGCTGCAGGTGCTGGCGCCGGAGTCGGTGCCGGTGCCGGTTCTACCGCCTTGGCAACTGGTTTCACGCCACCAAAGGGTATATAGAGTCCCACCATGTATTCCACTGCTTGTTGGGTGTCGTCAAAACGGTAAACAAGGTGCCGCACATCGCCGCGCAGAGCGATGGCATCGGTGAGAAAGTATTTAGCCCCAATGCCGTAGTCAAACGTACCTTTTGTATAATTGGAGCCACCACTGAGAGGGACGGAACCGTTGAAACTAGATGCGGCATATCCTGCTGCAACATAGGGTACAAAGGTGTTGTCCGGGAAGAAGTGATACAGTAATTCGCCACCATAACGATAGAAATCGACTTTACCGCTCGAGAGGGTTGGCTCAGTATGGGCATAATCAAACAGCGCTTCAACACATAATTCCTTGGTAAAGTTGTAACCAAGGCGCACTCCATAAACAACATTTGATTCTAAATGCTGTTTGCCCTCAAAGGTAATGCCGCCGATCA
>CAIOXL010000147.1 GCA_903862245.1 uncultured Geobacteraceae bacterium
CTGTTTGTATTGCTTCATCTGTGCACCTTTTTCTTGGTCGTTAAAGTGGCGCTGATAGTAACGCAGCTCACCACTTTAATTCACTTACAAAAGTTGCACTTCAGACTTGAATCCGCCGTTTTATACAGGCAGATTTGCTACGGATGTATCTGTTGCATTTTAACAACGATTAAATTTTGGTGGTGTTTTTAATGGCGTCCAACGTGTACCCCTGTAATAATATGCATAATATTAAAATGTTACGTGGCTGTACAAAGTCGGTAGGGGACGCCAATAAAAACAAGGACTTAGCCAACAATGGTTAAGTCCTTTTTGTTTGTAGGTTGCTGCTCTACATGATCGAGCAAT
Organism: uncultured Geobacteraceae bacterium; assembly: GCA_903862245.1. Lineage (GTDB taxonomy): Bacteria > Desulfobacterota > Desulfuromonadia > Geobacterales > Pseudopelobacteraceae > JACRCG01. The sequence goes on from CAIOXL010000147.1 coordinate 349, forward strand.
TTCTGATTGACGTCAGGTGAATTATTGTATATACAATAATTATGATTTGGAACGAAACAAGCGGGCTTTGAATCTTGAAAAGCATGGACTTGACTTTGTTGATGCGGGACTTGTCCTATCGAATCGCTATCGTCTGGAGTTTGAAACCGTCCGGAACGGCGAAATCAGACGCCAAGCATTTGCATATGTTTCCGAAATATTGGCCGTACTTACGGTTATCTGGTTGCCTGGTGAAAAGCGAAGAATCATCAGCTTTCGCAGGGCACATAAATACGAAAGGGAGTGACCTTACCATGCCTGGCTTGAAAAAGATTTCACAGACTGAGTGGGGAAAGGTGCACCGCGACGTTGCAACCGGCGCCCCCATCGCATATGATCCTGATACTGACCTGTACGACCCCAACGACCCTATTCAGGTCGCTGACTTTTTTGCCACAGCCAAGATCGTGCGCAAACCTGGCAGGCCGAAGGCAGAAACCACCAAAATACCTACTGCGATCCGTCTATCTTCTGATGTAGTCGAATACTTTAAATCAACCGGGGCAGGTTGGCAGTCACGTATTGACGCCGCCTTGCGCGACTGGATGTCCGGACATCCGCTAAAACGTGTATAGGCACTTGCACACTGCCACTCAATTTCGCCCTGAAAAAGTCAGAGTGCATCCGCCAGGGTACGCCAACAAATAGTCCGGTACAACCGGCTGAGATACAGAAAAACCCGCTAGTAATAGCGGGCTTTTCTGTATTCTGTCCAATACAATCCGCTCTTTTGTCCTGTACCTAAACGAACTAAGTTACTGATATTTCTGGCGTGAAAACCTTTCCACAAATTCTGTTGATAACCCTGTGGGAACTGTTGATATGTTTCAAAAATGTCACATAGAATCTGGTGGTTTATCAGTTTGCACAGGGAATGGGCAGGGTATGTAACTATCTATAATTGCATGTCAATAGTTATATTATTCGAAGATGCAGCCACGCCGCCAACAGGGTGTTGCCTGAAAAGCTAAAAAATAGGCACTATTTCAGCTGCTAATAAAAATACAGCTCTTTTTGGCACTCGCCGGAGGCGGTTCTGAACACCGGTTTTGACGCTCCAGCTTCCAGGAAACTGCTCCTTCTGCCGGTGCATAGGAAGCATGTTGCAGAGAGCCGGGGGGGGCGCAATCGGGGAGTATATAAAAAATATACACGTGGCACCGGCAGCGTTATAATCGTAACCCACCGATATTACATAAATAATAGAAGAGCCCCCAGGTTATAGCGTATGGATATTTCATACTCCCCTCCGGTGGTGCCCGATACTAATGAATCCTGCCGGAAGCATCAATAAAATAAATACTATTAAATATCGGTATGTTATGGCGCACGGTAGATTATTGTTAATACTTGGCACCGGCTGTGCAAAATAGAAAGTCAAAGGCAATCAAATTCAACAGCACTTAAAATAGGAGGATGTCATGAGAGCATTAGCGATGGTAATGGGAATTCTGGCTCCGGTATCAGCATTTGCAGCATCAGGAGCACGTGAAGACAGCAGCGGGATTTTTGTTTGGGTGTTTTTAGGCTTTTGCGCACTGATCGTTGTTGCACAGGTGATCCCGGCAGTATTGCTGATGACCGGAATGGTAAAAGGTGTTGTCTCCGTAGTTAAAAACGAAACCGTTAAAGTTGCATCAAAAAGCTAGTACAGGGGGATACATGCAACGGAGAGAAATGTGAAAGGCCGCCTTAGGGTGGCCTTTTCGTTTGTGTGCGTCAGGACAATGCATAATCAGGTGATCGTGTTGGTAGAGATGTGAAGCTGACAGTGGAGGCACTTCCGCAGAACCAGAAGCGATATGCCGTGCATATGGAAGTAGTTGCCGCAGCGGGGACATCTGCTGAGTGCAACAAGGGTTGTGGAGATAACCAGAAAGACAAACCAGACCGCGAAGAGGGTTCCCATGGCGCTGTTGGTGGGTGCTATTGCGTGGGTAATCCAGAGAGCGGGGATATACACCAGCACCGTGCTGAAAAAAAACATGCGCCGCCGCCGTGTCGTTTTCATGACACTTGCGTACGCCGCCGGATCAATCGGACTGTCAGTCACACATACCCTCCAGACTATGATGCTGATACGTCGCTAGTGTAGCTTATTTGCGGAACAAAAAGTACCAGATTGAAAAAGCGGCCTCGCCGAGAGCGATGAACAGCAGGTAGGGAACAATAGTACCGACGCGGTCATCAGCCAGCAGTCGGTAAATGCCGGGAAAAAATGAGGGGATCAGTGCGATTGTAACAATGACGAGGCACCAGGCGATGGTGGCGATCGAACCGGCAACATGGGATTTTATACAGAAGCGTTCAGTTGGCAGCCACATGACGATACCTCCCGGTCATTCTTACACTGGAGTACAGCATTGATTGTGCCAAGAACAGAATCAAACTGATGACTTCGCATAAAGCTTTCAAATCAAGGTGTTGCATTCACAGACCCTCTGCTGCCCCATCCCGGTTCCCGCCGCAATAGTATGACAAAATTATACGTGCATGCCTTTCAGGAGGCGTGCTTGCCGCTCTTTAATGACGGTTTCAGGTGGGCCAGAAAAACCGCATGGCGGAGGCCACCCCTGCCGGGGCGCTCGGTGGTTACCGTAAAACCGGCACTGCGCAGTCGCTTGTCAAATGCTTCGTCATATTGCTCCCCCCACACGGCCACGGCACCGCACGGTTTGAGGGCCGCCCGCATGTTTTCGACCGCCCGGCGACCGTACAGCGGATCATCGCTGTGGTGCGTTTTTGCATGCGGTCCGCGATACAGGTCAAGCACAATGGCATCAAATCGCGATTCGCCGCCGTTTACTGCGCTCCGGCGGATCCGGGTGGCAACATCGCCGATCTCCACGGTCACCCGCGGATCACCGACCGCATTATCTGTCAGGGCGGCCAGCGGCCCCTGACACCATTCATGGACGGTGCGGTTAAGTTCGGCCACCACAACCTGTGCCGTGGCGGGGAGGGTATCGAGTACCGCCCGGAGTGTAAAGCCCATGCCAAGTCCCCCCACCAGAACCCGCGGGCTGTCGCTCTCCTTCAGATGGCCGCAGCCCAGTTGGCCGAGCACCACTTCGGAGCGGTTTGCCATGCTGTTCATGAGTACCTGTGCGCCGATGGTGATCAGAAAGTCCCGCTCGCCCCGCTGGCGCAGTTGAAGCGGCCCTTCGTCGGTAACGATGCTGTCGATGTTTTTCCACGGTTGTGCCACGATATGCCGCCTTTCAGATCAATCTCCCCACAGCGTCCGGCCGGTATCAATTCCTGTAATCCCGGTAAAAATTGACCCAGGTCATAATTATTAGCAGCGGTGTCGGGTAGAGTTTGCACTATAGCATATAAAACGCGGCAGTACGACAGGAGGAATAGATATGTGTGAATGTGGATCATCCCGGACACCGGGGGCAGGACCTTTTGCTTCCGGCAGGGAGTTGGTTGAGTTTGTGCTGAATGCCCATGGCGGCTCAGTGGCGCGGTCGGCGCTCCCCGGTGCTCTTGAACATATCTGTCAGGGGTGCGGAACACCGTTTACGTTGGAAAGGTTCGTACAGAGCTGCCCGGCCTGCGGTGGTGTGCATGCCGTCTCTCCGCCGCGCGCCACGGACCCTGCGGCGATCCAGTTCGCCGGGGCTGATTTTATTGCTTCACCCGCAGAATTTATGGGTGACTACTGGCTCGGGTAGTTTTCCAAGTGTATGATATAAGGCTAGTTTTATTACTTCAAAGCTTTTGAAACCGTAGGCTTTTTTCGTAGTCACTTTGGC
>CAIOXL010000148.1 GCA_903862245.1 uncultured Geobacteraceae bacterium
CGATCTCCTTGTCTGCATGGTTTTTCTGCGCACTGCGCAGGAGACTCGTAAAAGGTCCCTATAGCTTCATTTTTTCGGCGATAGCTATATCATCCCGATCGGGACTCCGTCAAAGTATTTTTGTATACAGTCCGTTATTGGGAATCCTGCTCCTTTGGGTTGAAGTGAGGGTTACCCGGCCTGCTCTCCACTGTGTTCTTCAGCACCTCCTGCATTTGTTCAAAACTATACGGCTTGTTCAGATACCCTGCAGCCTCCCCGGCCGCTATCCGCAGTGCAACAGGCATATCGCCAAAACCGCTCGAGATGATGATCGGCAGGTCGGGAGCAAGCGCTTTCAGCCGTGGAACCAACTCATACCCGTCCATGACCGGCATGCCGATATCGGTGACGACGAGGGTGATGCCCTCAGCGTTTTTCTGATACTGTTCCAATGCTTCCTTGCCGTCTGCTGCTTCTATAACCGTGAACCCAAGCCCTTCCAGCATGGTTTTGGTAACCATCAACACCTGCGGTTCATCTTCAACCAGCAGTATGGTTCCGCTCCCCTGCCACGGCGCCCGGGGAAGGGGCTGGAGCAATCCATCTCCGGCAGAGCCGCTGAACTGAACCGGCAAAAGGACTTTGAAGGTGGTGCCGTGGCCCGGCCGGCTTGTAAGCTGCAGTGCCCCGCTGTGGGCCGCAATGATGCCGAGCACCGCCGACATGCCAAGGCCGCGCCCGGTAAATTTGGTGGTGTAAAAGGGCTCGAAAATTCTTTGTTTGGACTCATCATCCATGCCACAGCCGGTATCAGTCACTTCCAGACAGACATACGGGCCGGCCGCTATGACGATACCGAGATGATCCGTTTCCGATTGTCCTTCAGCAACAACCGTCTCCGTAAGTGAGACACGAATCTCCCCCTGCCGCTCACTGATCGCCTCAGATGCATTAATGACCAGATTCATGATTATCTGCCGCAACTGGCCGACATCACCCCGAATGGGGGGCAAATCCGCCGCAAAGCAGGATTTGATCACCGCATTCTGGCTGATGGTCGGTTTCAACATTTTGAGCATATCATCAACCAGCACCGCCATATCTACCGCTCCCATGAATGGCAATGATTTTCCGGCATAGACCAGCATCTGGCGACAGAGTTCGGCTGCGCGGTTAGCAGCCTTTTCTATCTCCGGGATAAGCTTCCCGGCCATTTCCGGCCGCTCCATTGCGAGGAAACAATTGCTGACGATGACGGTCAGGATGTTGTTGAAGTCATGGGCGATGCCGCCGGCCAGAACCCCGAGACTCTCCAGCTTCTGGGCCTGCTGGAGTTGCCTTTCGAGTAGGAGTTTTTCCTCCTCTGTCTGTTTGCGCTCTGTGATGTCGCTGAACGTTATCCAGCATTCACCGTTCTCTGCCGGAGTCACCTGCAGGTGGGCCCAGAATGTGGAGCCATCGGCCCGCAGCAGGCGCATCTCCCAGACCTTTGGAGAGTTCGTTTCAAGGCAGAGTGTGCGCTGCCGGAAAAAGATATTCAAGTCCCTGCTGAGGAGTATCCGGCTGATCGGCTCCTTGACCAGCGAGCCCCGGACAACACCAAGCATGGTGGCGGCGGCGAGATTGACCTCCTGGATCATATATTTTTCGCTGAGAGTCAGATAGCCGACCGGCGCCAGATCATACAGATCGAAATAGCGGGCCTGTGAAGTGGCAAGTTCCGCCTGGGCACGGCACAGTTCCTCATTCTGCAGTTCAAGCTCGATCTGGTGAACCCGCAGCGCCTCCTCGGCCCGCATTTTTCCCTGAATAAATGCCCATTCCCGCAAGGTGCGTTGTACAATGTTCGACATTGCGGCAAATACCACCGGTGATTTGACAACATAATCCTGCGCTCCACCCTTCAGAACATCTACGGCCACCCGTTCATTCCCCTGGGATGTCATCAGGACGATCGGACAGAGCCCCTTCACCGTTTGCAGCAGATCACTCCCCTCACCGTCCGGCAGAAAATAATCGGCCAGAACAAGATCGGGGGGGTGGCGTTCAATGGCATCCCGGGCAGCGCCCAATGTACCGACACGCACCAGGCAGAACTTTTCCGAAGTCTCCCAAAAAGAGCGGCGAATCAGGTCTGCGTGGCTGTCGTCATCCTCAACTACCAGAATCAGTGGTGCTGTCGGATCATCTGTCAGCATGGATGGCTCCTTATCAGTTTTCCGGGTCCGATCACCACGGGTGCCTGTTCCAGGCAAGCCAGTAGAATCCCAGATCCTTCAGGAGCCTGCTGAAATCACCAAAATTTACCGGCTTGGTCACATAGCTGTTGGCGTGACATTCATAGGCCATCGTCATGTCCCGCTCGGCATCCGAGGTCGTCAGGATTACCACCGGCAGCGACCGCAGGGCTTCATCGCCCTTGACTTCCCTGAGCACCTCCAACCCGTCCACCTTGGGAAGACGCAGATCCAGCAGTATCAAATGCGGCATCGGAAACTTCTTCCGGTCAGCATACGTACCGCGCCCTTGCAGATAATCCAGCGCCGCCTGGCCATCCTCCACATGGATGATTCTGTTTGCCACCTGGAATTCCTCCATATTGCGTATGATCAATTCGGCATGATCCCGATTGTCCTCCACCAGCAAGACCGTCAACGGTACGCCTTTCATTGGTTCACCTCCGTCATGGTAAAGCAAAACCGGCTCCCCTTCCCCACCCCTTCCGACTCCACCCATACCCTGCCTCCATGCACCTCAACAATCCGCTTGACCAGCGCCAGACCGATGCCGGTGCCGCCACTGCTGGCGTCCAGTTTATTAAACAGGCCAAAGATGATGCCCTCGCACAAAGGTCAAAGTTAACATAAGTATCTAATATTATTTAGTTATATGTGATTTTTTCCTTGATTCGCTGCTTGTTTTGTGGTACATTTCCCCTGTTAATTCA
>CAIOXL010000149.1 GCA_903862245.1 uncultured Geobacteraceae bacterium
AGCTGAGTGGACAAGTTGGTTGCGAGCAATTTTCCCGGACACGTCATTACTTGCAAGTTGACGGTAATTATCGTGACCGCCAGCTGCATAGATACCGTTGATTTTGCCGCCAGCCTCTGTAGCAGCGACGCTACCAGCTTCCATTCCTGCCTTATCCGCTCCGCCCAACTGATTTGAAAGCCCTACCATCTCCGATGATTGCTTTCCTTGTTGGAACAGCGAATTCATCTGCATGAGTTGTCCAGATGACACACCAAATTTTCCTGCCATTTTATTAACGGCATCAGCGTTAGCAAAGTCTCCCAAAGAAGATACTTCCGAACGCATTGCGTTGAACTGTCTCCAATCGCCACTAAAGCCGAGTGCTTTTGAGGCTCCAAACGCCTGCATTTCTCCTTGCAGTTGCCCGACGCTTTTATCCATGTTTGAAGCCAGAAAATCGGCGTAGTTTGAACCATTACCAAACGTTTGTGCTAATGCCTTGTCATTGGCGACGCCCATCTCTGCAAAGTTGCGTACATCGCCACCATAACTGCCAGCAACCATATCCTTTACCGCTGCTGATTTGTTAAGTCCAAGTCGAGAATCAAAGGATTTGAGATCAAACGAGGATTGAAGCCCATTCTCCTTCATGGCAGTACCGGCAGCTCCGAAGCCCACGTTTCTGCCGACTTGAGCATTACCCATCATCTGAGCCGAATACTCCTGGCCAAACGATGCTATCATATCGTTTGATGCTGACGTTCCAGCTGACATCTCCATCGACGACTGCGCCTGTCGTGCCTTCATGCTGTACTCATTGCTCCACGCTTGTGTCGGCATGGCACTCACATTGTTTTTTTCTGCAGAGGCCCTACCGCTTGGATCCTCGACCGTATGTGCACCATAGCCACCGGCAGAGCCAACTTGGCCGGCGAGACCACCAGCCATCATTGCCATGGCATGACCACCAAATTTCACGAGCGTACCGGTGATAACCGTTGCCAACATCATTCCACTCATCCGGAGAGTGCCGAACATTCCCAGAATCTTTACGGTCTGATCGGGAAACATATAGAGCGCATCCATGCCGAGCTTCTTCTGGCGGACCATCTCATAAGCCTTGTTTGCATAGTCTATGGCAAACTGATGGATGATCGCATCAGTAACGCCCCAGGCAGTTAACCACACAAAGAAACCCAGTATGGTGCCAAGAGCTTTGCCGAGAAGGGGAGTTGGAATGAAGAGAGCCAAAAACGGCAAGAGTCCTATTGCCACGGCAGTTAATGTGGCTTTAAGGATAGGAAGCCATTCGTTGGCGGACTTCATTGCACCTGAAGCATTAAGCATAAACTGGTAATTTGTTGCGCCGGTTGAGTCGCCGCTACGATATATCTCCTCAAGTCTCTGTGAGATATACGCCTGCTTTACGAAGTCATCTATTGATGCCGCACCCAGGCCAGTTCCAGAGTTGACGTTATTGAGTACGGTTTTGCATTGGATGAGTGAAAGTGCATCAGCCGGGTCAAAACCAAGGTTGGAACAGATTCCTTTGATATTGTTTTCCAGATTTGCCGGAGTTATTTTGGCGTTAACCTGTGTCCATGCTGCACTACAGCTCATTGTGGTGCCCTGCGGATTGATTGCATCGTAATAGACGGTCCAAATTGCAGGGTTTTGTGCTTTAGCGAGTGACGCAGAAAAATTGGTAGTTTGGTTCCGTAATTCATCTACAGTAAGTCCGGCATTCGGATTCATAAGGGCAAATGATACACAGTCCTTGATGTAGCGGCGCATTGATGAGTCAATGTTCGTATCGACGGCTGACAAGGGGAGACTGGTTATTTGAGCGAGCCCCAGAAAACCCTTTCCGCCAGCCTGTGAGGCATAACTTAGCGGGTCGCCTGCTACCGTCACAATATCAACAAGACCCCGCTCTATGCTGTTCATTATTCCTGCAACAGCAACGACACCATCCGGAATTCCGCCTACCGCCTGTGTTTTGTTGTAGACAGGGTCATAGATGTGTAGGGTCCCCTTCGGAATAATGAGCGCAAGATAGACCGCAATGCCGATAAGTGCCGGTACAAGCCAGCTCTGTACATTACCAGTCCCAGTCCCAAGCATTTTACCGACAACAGCGAGTCCGCCGAAGAAGATTCCGGCTGTTATGCTGACGAAGTAGAATGATTTATAGCCATTGTCTCCGAATATAAGGGCAAGCTTGCTGAAGGCATTAACGACCGCATCATGTCCTCCCCAGACGTAGTAATCCATATCAAGAGCCAGGGCTATGGAAGGGAGTAGGATAAACAGTGAGACGACGGGCAGTATTCTAAATATTCGACGTGTCGACATCGACAACTCCCGCTGCAATCAGTTTTTTATTACGCCGCCAGGCAAAGAACATTGCAATCACCGGTATGATGATAAATATCAGTGTCGTTACTACAACGAAGTATGCAGAGGTCAAAAAAACTCCTTTGAATCCCTGAAGCCAGTAATAGATTTTGGCTACCGTACTTTGTGACACTTTGGCGTAGTAAAGTTTCGCCACCGCCCAGAGGAGCATCTTGTCGGAAAACAGTTTGAAGTAGATGAAATGAAAGGCAATGAAAGCGATAATAGCTTTTGCTATGGCTCCGAAGATCATCCCCCCGAGGAGATTTAAAACCATTGCTCGGGTGTATTCTCCTATGTAGCTCATTGCCGCCTTTGCTATGAACAGTGCGTACCCGAGCGAAAAACCGAGCGCAAGCAGAAAGGC
>CAIOXL010000150.1 GCA_903862245.1 uncultured Geobacteraceae bacterium
ATGCGGTATAATCCAACACTTCCCCCTCACCCCGCCCTCTCCCTCAGGGAGAGGGAATTATAAGCGGGAGATTCGTTCCACTCAGGATTTTATGCATTTCCCCCGCTGTTACCTCTTCACATTCCCAAAGATATTTTTCAGCCAGCCATACCCGCTCACCAGCACAATGCCCGCTATAACAAACAGTGCCCCCGCCAGGAAACGTGGTTCAAGAGGTTCGTGCAGCAGCCACACCCCGAAGGCCATACCAAAAAGCGGAGTCATGAACGAAAAGACCCCCAGCCGTGAAGCCAGATAGGTACGCAGCAGCCAGAACCAGACAAGAAAACTTGCAAAAGATACCACCAGCGACTGAAACAGAAGGCTTCCCCACGCAAGAGCGGTGTTGTTGAACCGGGTCTGGCCGAGACTAATGGCTGCGATCATAAGCAGGACGAATGCACCAACCAGCTGATACAGCAGCGTCCTGGTTGCGGATGTTCTGGCGAGGCTTGAACAGCGCACCACCACCGTTGTTGCCGCCCAGGCGATTCCTGCGAGCAGGGCCAGGACATCCCCCCACAGGGTGACAGCTGGTGAGCCGATGGTCGTTTGTGGGCTGCGTCCGAAAAATGCGATGACAATGCCGGCAAAGGCCAATAAAATTCCAACCCATTGGATACGCTGCAGCCGCTCCACGGGCAGTTTCCAATGGAGGCCAAGGGCGGCAAAAACGGGGGCGGTGTACAGGAAAACCACCATGTGCGAGGCGCTGGTGTAGCGCAACCCCTGACCGACAAAGAGGAATTCGAGCGCAAACAGCATCCCCACGAACAATCCGGGGCGCCACGTGCCGTCGCCGGTGGCGATCCGCTCACCGCGTGAAAACATCAGCAGTCCCACCAGAATCGCAGCGATACCGGAACGGAGCGCTATCAGAAAAAGCGGTGCAATATCAGGTGCTGCGGCCTTGAGTACGACCTGCTGCATCCCCCAGACCAGACAGAGCAGCATCATCAATCCCATCGCTTGTCCGTCGATCGCTTTCCTGGTAGTACTCATGGACAATGCCTTTGTGAGCTTTTGTTTGAAGGCCTGGCTTTCAAAGAGAGCCGGATCCGGGGCCGGGCAGGTCATGACGATATGTCAAGTGGACCGCGCAAGGGACTATACAGGTTGATTCCACTGATCCGCAACGGTTAGTTGGCAGGAATTACGCAAAGAGAAAGGCCACCCCGTAAAGGTGGCCTTTCAGCCTCTGCTCGCCATGTATCCCCCTGATCTTGTTTCCATCCGGAGAGGGTGCTTTTTCCCCCTCGCGGTGTCAATCTGCGGCCTTACGTGTGCGGCGTACTGGTGTACGCCTCCGTGTAATTCCTTGATTTCCTTGCCAGGAGAAAAAATCCCCGCTTTCCGCTACGGAAACCAACAGTTGCTCATCCGGAGTTTCCGGATGGCAACAATCTAGTTTTTGGAAGCTGCTGCTACTGTTTCGTTTTTCACTACGGAGACAACACCTTTTACCATTCCGGTCATCAGCAAAACTGCCGGGATTACCTGTGCCACAACGATCAGTGCGCAAAAGCCTAAAAACACCCAAACAAAAATCCCGCTGCTGTCTTCACGTGCCCCTGATGCTGCAAATGCTGATACCGGAGCCAGAATTCCCATTACCATCGCTACTGCTCTCATGACATCCTCCTATTTTTATCCGCTGTTGAATGTAATTGCCTTTGTCGTAGTACTTTGCACAGCCGGTGCCAAGTGCAGATTGTTTTATAAAACTATATCCTAACTACCCGATATTATATGAAATTAAAATATATTGCCGGGTGGCAGGAGATCGGCGGAATGTTTGGCAGGCGGGGTTGGTGTATATGAAAAGGATACTATTCGTTTTCATCAGAATAATAAATGTAATTAATACAGGCTGTTACACGGTTGTATAGTATTTGGACGGGTGTATGAACCTGGTATGCTCCTGCCCGGCTACAGTATTGAGAAACCTGAACCGGCTTCAATCATACCTGCCGTGAAGACGCTGACGTTGTTCCGGCCGTTGTCCTTGCCGTGATACATGGCAATGTCGGCGTTACGAGCCAGTTCGTTAGCGTTGCTGCCATGCTCCGGATAGAGAGCGATGCCGACACATGCAGAAATGGAGAGTGTCGTTTCGGCAATGGTAAACGGCATGTTCATGGTCGTACGGATCTTATCGGCGACCATGAGAGCGGCGTCCTCGGTACCGACTTCCAGCAGCAGCACCAGAAACTCATCTCCACCGACCCGGCCGACACTGTCCGAGTCACGAACGCAGCCGGTCATGCGTGCTGCGGCCTCCAGCAGAATCTGATCGCCGACCGCATGACCGTAGTTGTCGTTGATCTGCTTGAACCGGTCCAGGTCGATATACATGAGGGCCAACCGGGTCTGGTTCCTTTTGGCCAGTGCCAGACCCTGGGCAAAGAGATCAAAAAACAGCGTGCGGTTGGGCAGGTTGGTCAGGGCATCGTGGTGCGCCATATAGGCGAGGCGCCGCTGGACCTCTTTGCGCTCCGAGATATCAAGTTTCACGGCCACGTAATGGGTTGTCGTGCCGCCGGCATCCTTGACCGGAGCAATATGGGCTTCCTCCCAGTAGATTTCCCCGGTTTTGCGGCGGTTGATAAATTCGCCTGTCCATGGCTCGCCGCGCCGGAGATAACTCCACATATCCTGAAACGTCGCAGGGTCGGTTAAACCGGAATTCAGCATGCGGGGGTTTTGGCCGAGCGCCTCTGCGGAGGAATATCCGGATTCAACACAGAAACGGGGATTAACATACTGGATAACGGCATCTTCGCCGGTGATGACGACTGAGGTCGGGCTCTGCTCGATGGCTGTTGATAATATCCCAAGCCGGCTCTTGGTCAGCTGTATGTCAAGCAGATTCAGTTCAAGCTGCCGGTTGAGCTCTTCCAGGCTGTTTCTGTGCAAGACCAGCTCCAGCTGGAGCCTGACCCGTGTGCGCACCATCTCCCTGTTGAACGGCTTGTGAATGAAATCCGCAGCGCCTGCGGACAGGGCCCGCAGTTCACTCCCGCTATCCGCTGTTTCTGTGATGAAAATGACCGGAATATCCATGGTGCCGGCATTTCGTTTGAGAGCGGCACAGATCCCGCAGCTATCCACTCCCGCCATCATACCGTCGAGAAGAATCAGGTCCGGTAGGAGGGTGTCGGCACTCCGGAGGGCTTCATCGGCGCTGGCGGCGTTGAAAATATCGTACTCATCCCTGAGCATCTGGCACAGTACCTGAGCATTCTCAGGGTTGGTATCCACAATCAGGAATTTTGGTTTATCCATACGGTTCTCCGGTAACCCTGCAGAAATACGTCTAACTGTCAGCTTTGCAGTACAATCTCATTGGCTCAGTGTGGAACCGGTTTCTTGCCGGTTTTTCCGACTGTTTTTGACACCTGTTTCGTCGGCTGCTTCCGGTTGACCGCCTCTTCAATCCACCGGGACAGCAGCCTGCCGGATTTCAGTGCTTCCTCCGGGATGACGAGGCTCTGTTTCTGTGCCAGGTCAGCGGCATACTTGAGCTGCCCTTCACTCGGACCGCCGCCGGGGTCCCGGACAGGGGGGGCCGAGAAGCCCATTTTGTTGTGCACCCCTTTGCAGAAGCGCTGCCACGTTTCCCTGTTCTCTACGACCAGATCCAGAAACCCTTCCATCTTGCGGGTCAACTCATAATCAATCACCCAGCCATGGGTATCCCTGAGATAATCGATCAGTTTTTCACCCGGCTGCAGCGGGACCACCTTTCCCTTCTCCTCGGTGACATACCCCCGGTCGATGATGTTTTTGGTGATGGCTGCGTAGGTCGAGGGGCGACCAATTTCAAGGCGCTCCAGCTCTTTTACCAGTGAACCGAGCGAAAACCGGCCGGGCGGTTTGGTCTTTTTCTCGTCAAGGATCTCCGAGAGCTTGGGTACCCGCTCGCCGACGTCAACCGGCGGGAGCAGCTGCAATTTGTCATCCTCACCCTTCTTTTCCCTCTCTTCATCAACTTCTGCATAAACCTTGAGAAAACCGTCAAAGGTCAATACCCGGCCGGCTGCCTTGAACCGTTCTCCCGCCACGGTAAAGATCATGACTGTCGAGTCGTAGCGGGCAGGAGCCATCTGGCTGGCAACCGCACGCTTGAAGATCAGCTCGTATAGCCGGGCATGGTCCGGAGTCAAGCCTTCTTTGCGGATGATGGCGGCGATGTCGGCGACCGAGTGCATATGGGTAGGGCGGATCCCTTCGTGCGCCTCAGCCTGGGAGTTTTTGGAGATGTGCTGATTCGGTTTTGCCGGGAGATAGGCGCTCCCCAGGCTGGTGCCGAGAAACTCCCGGATCTCGGTGACAAAGGCGTCATCCATCCGGACGGAATCGGTACGGTGATAGGTGGTTACGCCGTGATCAAACAGGGCCTGTGCCAGTTTCATGGTCTGTTCCGGAGTGAGCTTCAGACGGGCGGCTGCGGCCGCCTGAAGGTCAACCGTTGTGAAGGGGGGCTTGGCGGACTGCTTGACCTCTTTCTTCTCAACCTTTTCGGCCAGGGCTTCTGTTTCTGCCCTGATTCTGTCGATGATCGTCTGGGCGTCCGCCCGCTGTAAAAATTTACCGGTCATGTGGCGCGCCAAAAACGTTGTGCCATCCTTGTCCAACTGAATATCCAGCATCCAGTAGGGTGTTGAAGTGAAATTCCTGATCTCCCGCTCACGATCAACCACCAGCCGGACGGCAGGGGATTGCACCCGGCCGACGCTGTAACTGCTGCGCAGGGTTTTGCTGGCAATCGGGGAAAGAATGTAGCCGACCAACCGGTCACCGATTCGCCGGCCGAGGAAGGCGTTGTAGAGGCCGCTGTTGGTGCTTTCAAACGGCACCGCCCTGGCAAGCGATTCTTTGAGCCCTTTTTCGGTTACTTCATAAATCTCCATGCGCAGGCATTCTTTGGCGACGTCCTTCACCTCTTCATAAATATGGCAGCTGATGGCGTACCCTTCGCGATCCGGGTCACCTGCGAGCATGACGGTTTCACCCCGTGCCGCCGAGCGCAGTTCCTTGGGGAGATGAGCTTTCTTTTCGTGGTAAACAAAGGTCGGCTCGTACGTAGTGAGATCAACGCCGAGAGATGCTTGGGGGAGGTCTTTGAAGTGGCCCACCGTGGACATGGTTTTCACTTTGAGGATGGACTGAATTTTTTTCGCCTTGGTAGGCGATTCAACGATTATGAGCATAAATTTCTGCGGCACCCGAATATGCTGAATATGCAACGTATGAGTATAACATGTGAAGGTCAATTCCTGCTTGACCGGAAAGCCATACCTGTGACAGTTTAGACGCCTGCCGAGGGAATTCGGGTTTTACGGCAGCTGGTCAAACCCGGATCATCTCTTCAAGATGTGTAATACTATGGATTGCCCCGAACCAAAAGGAGTATTTAATGCGTACGATTCTGGCAGCACTTTTTGTTCTGGTTCTTCTGGCGGCACCAGCCGCAGCCGACGACAAGCATGACAAGCTGTTCGACTCTCTTGACAGGAACGGTGACGGGTTGTTGAACTAAACCGCTGCGCGGTAATTTAAAACCAAACCAAAAGCATCAAACCAGAGGCATCTCCCCGGAGGTGCCTTTTTTGTTTCTTCAATCAGCATGGTCTTTGTCTTACCTTCTTCATGGCCTTTGGCCGCACCC
>CAIOXL010000151.1 GCA_903862245.1 uncultured Geobacteraceae bacterium
CAGGTAATAACCGGTGGCGCCGGTGACGCCGACCCAGTTGGCGGTGAAGCGGGCATCGGTGATGGCTGTGGCTGCCGTGGCCGTAGGAGTGCCTAGCCAATGGGCATACAGGGTGACGTTGGCCGTGCCCATGGTGAAGGAGGCTGAACCGGAGGCCGCATAGTCCGTGCCGTTGCCGTTGGCCTGGCTGTTCCACCCGGCAAAGGTGTAGCCGGTCCTGGTCAGGCTGCCGTTGGCGAGCAACGCGACCGTGACCGTGGCCCCTGGCAGATACGGATTGGCGCTGTCTACCGGCGCGCTTCCGACGTTGCTGCCGTTGCCGTTGTAGGTGACGGTGTACGCGGGGGCTAGTTTCATCACGGAGCCGCTGCTATGAATGTACGGGGTACCGCCCGGGGCAAAGGTTAGTAAGACTTGTTCAACATATCTCGCCGAGAATCCAGGGCTCCCCACGTTGACCCAGGCCGTGCCGTTGTATTTCATCACCGTGGCCTTACTGCTGACGCTCCTATCGGAGTACGCCACGTACGGGGCACCGTCCGGGGCAAAGGCCAGTGAGATGTCATCGGGCACCGACGCCGAGAACCCAGGGCTCCCCACGATGACCCAGGCCGTGCCGTCGTATCTCTTCACCACGGCCTTAGCGCTGTAGCTCCAATCCGCGAACGCCACATACGCCGTACCGTCCGGGGCAAAGGCCAGTGAGACGTTTTCGGTCATGTCCCCCGAGATTCCGGGTGCCCCCACGCTGACCCAAGCTGTGCCGTTGTATTTCATCACCGTGGCCTTCATGCCGTTGCCGTCATCACGGTACGCCAAGTACGGGGTTCCGTCCGGGGCAAAGGCTAGTAACGTGGAAAAAGAGATAGCTGCCGCAGAGAACCCAGGGTTCCCCACGTTGATCCAGACCCCGCCGGTGTATTTCATCACCGTGGCCTTATCGCCGTTGCCGCCATCAACGTACGCCACGTACGGGGTTCCGTCCGGGGCAAAAGCCAGCGAGAGGCAAAGAACACCTGCCGCCGAGAACCCAGGGCTCCCCACGTTGGCCCAGGCCGTGCCGTTGTATTTCATCATCGTGGCCTTATCGCCGTTGCCGCCATCAACGTACGCCACGTACGGGGTTCCGTCCGGGGCAAAGGTTAGTAAGAGGTTTACAGCGCTTCCCGCCGAGAACCCAGTGCTCCCCACGTTGACCCAGGCCGTGCCGTTGTATTTCATCATCGTGGCCTTATCACTGTTGGCGGCATCACTGTACACCACGTACGGGGTTCCGTCCGGGGCAAAGGCCAGCGAGGAGCTGTAGCTTACTACCCCGGGGCTCCACACCGCGGCCCAGGCTGTGGTGGTCAGGTCGCTTGCCGCAGTGGTGGTTAAATTAGCCGAAACTGGAGTGGCTTGCAGGGTCGTGCCGTCGTCGGCGGTGAAGCAGACGGTGTACTGCTGGTTTGCCGAAAGGTTGCGCACGGTGTAGCTGCCGGGAGTGCCGGCCGTAAGCGGCAGCGAACCGATACGCAAAGCAGCGGCACCGTTGCCGGCCAGGCCGGCCTTGACCTGGGTTCCGGTGCCGCAGGACGTGCCGGTGCCGGAAAGCAGGGTGAAATATCCGGTGCCTGAAGTGTCGGTTTGCAGGGTCAGGGTGGCCTGGCTGGCGCCCACGTTGGAGGTGGCAGGTACAGTGATGTTGGGGCCTGAAGCCCCAAAGGCTGCACCGCTTAGCGCAAAGAGAACGAGTATAAAGGCGATGATGGTGGGAATTACGCTACTTGGCTTTCGTTTAGTAAGCATCATTAAAATGTAATCTCCTGCTTCAGGGGGATATTATTTGTTGTGGGCTGTTAACATCTGTCCTATTTTTTCTATATACACCTATTTTGTTATGCAACGCCACTCACAATTTCTCTCATTTCTCTCATTTCTCTCATTTCACCGGCACTTTCGCGCACAGCACCGGTTGATGGGTGGCGATACTGACGCACCACTCCCCAAAATGTGAGGAAATGAGAGTGGCATTTTTGCTTGTCATTTTGCGTATTCTACTGTTTTTCAGGATACTCTGCATAAAATGCATCTACTCACAAATAATCAGTGGTATTGCTCCATGTTTGTGATAATCTGCGCCGTGTCTGCTGGTAAAAACGCACCCGTCCCAAACAGATCTGCAAAATTAACGAGACGCGAGGTACGCCATGAGTGTCGCCCCCCCCTACACAATTGCAATTGTGGACGATGAAGAGGATTTACGTGACAATGTTGCCGCGTTTTTGGAAGCACAGGGGTTCAAAACCTGGGGCGCCGATTCGGCGGAAAGTTTTTACCGACAGAGGGTGGTATCGAGCGTGGATTTGGTTATTGTGGATTTAGGCTTGCCCGGTGAAGGGGGGCTCGATCTTATAGCCTATCTGAATACCTACTGCAATCACGCGGTAATTGCGCTGACCGCCCGAGGAGCACTGTCGGACCGCATTTCCGGGCTGGAAGCGGGGGCGGATTACTATTTTGTCAAACCGGTTGACCTGTTCGAGCTAAAAGCCGCCATCAACGCTGTTCTGCGCAAAAAAACGGGGGAGGTAAAAGAGACGCTTCAGGCTGATAAAGACGATTTCGGCATGTGGGAGATCTTTTTGGGCAAAGCAATTCTGGTGGCACCGAACGGTGTAAAGGTTGATCTTACGACAAACGAAATGTTGTTGCTTGAAATTCTGATGGACGGCAAACAAGAGGTCTTTTCCAAAACTCAACTGCTTGACCTTTTTGGTCTGCAGTTCCTTGAAGGAGACTTTCATCGCATTGAAGTGCTGATTTCGCGCCTACGCTCCAAGGTGTACAAAATTTCTGGTCAGCGTTTGCCGCTCCGCTCAATCTTTGGCAAAGGGGTGGCTTTTGCCGGATCCTCAAAAAAAAGGAGTTACTTTTGAAACGCAACTATTGGTGGATAGCAGGCGCCCTGTTTGCGTTCTGGTTCAGCATCTGCTGTTCACCGGCTCATGCGCGGGATCATCTTCGCCTGGGATTCGATTACCCCTACGAGGTCTATGTCGACAAAGGGGGTACACTCGCCATCAATGAGGTTGCCGCGCTCCCCCCCTCCTCGTTTGTCCCTCTCCAAAAAGGGCTTTCGCTGGGGTACACCGACGCGGTGGCATGGCTCCGCCTGGAGATGCCAGCGGCAGGGTGGCCCGGCAGCGAATGGCGACTGGAGGTACAGCCCCCCCTTCTGGACTCGATCATTCTGTATGAAGCCACCCCCTTCGGGTGGTACGTACGTCAGGCCGGCTCCCGGTACCCGTTCGTACTGCGCGAAGCTGATTACCGCTATATTGTGTTCCGCATGACCTCCTCCCACCCTCCCCTGCCACCAAAAGTTATCTATATCCGAGTACAGTCCGGCAACGCGCTCTACCTGCTGGCAGAACTGAAATCACCCGCCGAGTTCGCACGGCAAAGCGAATTGCACACGGCGCTCTGGGGAGGATATTTCGGATCGGTCGCACTGATGCTGGGGTTCGTGTTTATCATGGCGATAATCAATCGCACACGGCGCTACCTGGCATTGTCCATGGTCCTGCTGGCCAATAGCGTTCAGATTTTCAATGCCCAGGGGTTTCTGACGGGACTATTCTGGTTCGGCAGGGAGAGGTGGGGCGATATCAGCGGATATGTGACCGCCCCTCTGGCTATCGCCTCCATAATCTGGGCCACCAGGGCTATTGTCACCAGCCGTAATCCGCCGCGTTGGCTTGGCAACCTATACCTTATGGGAGCGTGGTTCTGTACCCTGGTACCGCTGAGTGCATTGTATGGTTACTACCACGAGGCGTATATCACTGCCCTTGTTTTAAACCTGCTCGGAGTAATCGGCGCCATTACCATCCTCGCCTCCCACCGTAAGGATCTCGTTTTTTCCGACAAGGTTATGCTCCTCTCGCTGGCCTCCTACATTATAATATATATTCACACCACCCGGTGGCTGCTCGGTTTCACCCCGGTAGAACCGTCTCAGATCATTCTGCGTGCGGGGCTTATCGAAATATTCTGCATGATGATTTCCGCGGCGCTGCTGTTGGAAATCCGCCAGGCCCAACACGCATTACTTCAGCAAAAGACCGACGATCTGGAGATCTGCACCATTTCCGGGAAAACACTGAAACTGAAGGTGGAGGAACAGACGGAGGTGATTCAGAAGAGCAGTATGCTGTATCAGTCAATTCTTGAACTGTCGCCTGACGACGTCACCATCACGGATCTGACCGGTTCCATTACAATGGTCTCTGCCGCTTCGATGGGAATGTTCGGCTACCAGCGGGTAGAGGAACAGATAGGGCGCAATGTCATCGAGTTTGTTGCCCCCGAAGACCGGGAGCGCGCTATGGGCAACTTCAAACGCGTGCTCACGGAAGGTCATTCCGGGCTGGAAGTGTATAAAGCCGTTCGGGCGGATGGCAGCACCTTCACCATCAACGTCAACGGCAAGATACTCCCCAACGGCACCGGCGAGCCGACCAGCATAATTTTTGTAGTACGCGATATCACCGAAGAGGTACGCCTCAAACAAGATCTGCTGACGCTGTTGGAAAGCAAGCGGCGCTTGCTGCTGGAGCAGCGCAATTTCCTCAGCATGGTCAGCCATGAGTTCCGCACCCCGCTGGCGGTGATCGATTCGGCGGCGATCAATCTGATGGCGGTGCCGGTAGCCGGACAGGGGGATCTTGACCGACGCGCGCATCAGATTCAGCGGGCGACCCGTTCGTTGTCGCAGTTGATTGATAACTGTCTGACCAGTGAGCGTATTGATGACGGCGGTTTTCAGTTAATGCGGCAGCAGATACCGGTTATCGAACTGGTGACGGAAACGGCACAGATTGTCACCTTCTCGCAGCGCCACGTACTGCAGCTTGAGTGCGACAACGCGCCCGCAATCTGGGCTCTCGATCCAACGCTGATCAAGATTGCTCTGTCCAACCTGATTGATAATGCGATCAAGTATTCGGAACAGGGGACTGTCACGGTGTCTGCCTGTTTGTGCGATGGGGGGCGACTCTGTATCGGGGTAACTGATGAGGGGTTCGGTATCGGCGAACACGAAGCAAAGTCTCTGTTTGAGAAGTTTGTTCGCGGGGATGCCGCCCAGCGCGGCAAAAGCATACGGGGCAGCGGTTTGGGGCTGTTCATTACCCGGCGCATTGCCCAGGCCCACGGCGGCGATCTGGTATTGAAATCCCGTGAGCCGGGGGCGACGCGGTTTGAACTCTGGCTGCCAGGAGAGGATACCGCCTAAGCGGCAACCGTACCGTCAACGGCGGCGAACAGCCGCTCCGGCCGGAAGTGGTCGCTCCCCCACTGAAGGATAGCGGAGCACGGTTCACCGGAAAGCTCCGGCGGAGGCTTCTGGCCGAGAAAACGGAGCGCCGCCAGAAGCAGCACCTGTTCCCGCCCGGCCACACTCCCCAGATGGTTTGAAATGAGGTTGTCCCGCTTACTCAGTTTAGCCCCCCCCTCCCCGGTCACTAGCGGCAGGTGGCAATAGTCCGGCCGGGGAAAATCGAGCAGCCGCTGCAGATATATCTGGCGGGGCGTTGAACCGAGCAGATCATCCCCCCGCACGACCTGGTTGACACCGGCCAGGGCATCATCCACCACCACCGCCAGTTGATAGGCAAATTCCCCGTCACCCCGTTTCGCCACAAAATCACCGCAGACCGCAGGAAGTCGCTGGCAGCATTCCCCCCTGCGTCGGTCGGTGAAGCAGATCTCTTCTTCCGGGACGCTGACCCTCCAGGAACGCACGGGCGAAGAGTCGTTCATCCCCCCCCGACACCGGCCCGGATACGCTGGGCCGTCATCGCCAGGATGGGGAGCCGAGCTGCTCCCCGAGATTTCCCGGCGGGAACAGCTGCAGGGATAGACCTCCCCCGCCCGCTGCAGAGCGCCAAAAGCTGCTTCATACTCCTCCAGATGTCGGCTCTGCCGGGTCACCTCGCCATCCCACAACAGCCCGAACGATGCCAGCGTCCGCATGATGTCGTCCGCCATGCCCGGTTGCTGGCGACGGCTGTCCAGGTCATCAAGACGCAGCAGCCAGCGACCGCCCCCCTGTTTCGCCATCAGCCAACTCCCGACCGCCGTTACCAGCGAACCGATGTGGAGCGGACCGGTGGGTGACGGGGCAAAGCGGCCGACAACCGGCTGAGCGGAGGTGGTGGCGGGGATCATCTGTCAGGCAACGAAGTAGCAGCAGTAGTCGGTAACGACCGGGACTTTCATCAGAAAAACAGAGTTCGCCGGCACGTCGAACGCCTGGCCGCCGCAAATCTTCTTCCACTCTGCTTCCCCTTTCAACTGCCACTCCAGCTCACCGGACAGGATCTCCATAATTTCTGCGGCGCCGGTGGAAAATTCGTATTCTCCCACCTGCATGACCCCGAGGGTTTTCTTGCTACCATCGGCACAGAGTACGGTGTGGCTGACGACCTGGCCGCCGAAATAAATGTTGGCCTTCTTGACGACGGTGACGTTATTCAATTCTGACATGGTTCCTCCCTGGGTATGTGTGCCATGCGGCATAAGAAAAACCCGCAGGATTGCTCCGGCGGGTTGTGGGTTGCTGATAATTGACCGACATGGGTCAGTTGAAGGTACCCCGAAAGAGGTCGGCTTTCCAGGCAACAGTTGTCTGGCGTGTCGAGGGTGAGGTGACCAGCTCCGGCATGATCGTCGGGAAGGCGACTCTGAAGCTGCCGTTTTCAACCTGAGCAAAGGCACGGGCTGACTTGGCCAGGCCGAAGGCGGTGCCAGCCAGGATACCGCCGGCAGCTCCGTAGGCCATATAATTGAAGTTGTCCAGCGGCTTGGTCTTGAACATCATGAGCGCACCGCCGATAAGCGCGCCAATGGCGGCGCCATAGGCGGCATCGGTAAATACTTCCTTGAGAGTATCTTCTGCCGCACAGGAAACAGAGGCGGTGGAGAAGAGCGAAACCAGGGTCAGTAGCGCTATAGTTTTTCGTATATGTTTCATAAGCGGTGTCTCCGTAGATCGGGGCGAACAGGCAGTGTGCAGCGTTTTTACCACACTTCGGCCATTCCGTCAAGATGCTTTTGCCCCTGAGCGGAGTTGGGCACGCACAAACGCCTCTTCCTCCTCCCGGCTGTCCACCTCTCCATCGAGGCGCGCCTGAAGCAGTCGCTCCTTGATCCGCCCAAACAGCGGACCCGGTTCAAGGCCGAGGCGGCACAGATCATCTCCTGTCAGTAACGGAGCCACGGAGCGCAGTCGGGTCAAGTAGAGCGAGGCAAAGCGCCTGACCTGTTCGCTGCTGGCCCGCGCTGCTAAATAAAGAAGCATTTCCGGCGCCAGCGGGCTGAACCAGATAAATAGTCGGCTGTTACGCACCGTGCCCCCCTGCTTGATCTGCCGCTTGATGGCATTCAGCGTCGTGAACACCAGTCGGCGCTGAGTGCAGAGGCGCTCGGCAAGGCGCCCCGAAACTGCCAGACGGCGACAGGCGGCGTGGAACTCTTCTGCCGTCAGACCGTCGCACAGGGCGAGGAGGTAGACCTGCCACGGTTCGCACCGTTCCTCCAGATAGAGCAGCCGAAACCACGCCATGACCTGCCCCGCTTCCTGCAGTACCCGTTCCGTGGCCGGGGTGAGTTTGAGTGCGGGGTGGATGAACGGCAAAAGCCCCAGAGAAGAGATCCGCCCGATGGCCGCCACCGGCTCCTTTTCTCGCATGATCTGCACCAGTTCGTTCAGCAGGCGCTCCCCGCCAAGGGTGTCCGGAAGCTGCATCCGTACCGCACTCCGGATCAGGTTTTCCGTATGGGGGGCGATGTGAAAGCCGAGGCGCTGCTCAAAACGGACCGCCCGAAACAGCCGGGTCGGATCTTCGACGAATGACAGGTTGTGCAGCACCCTGACAACCCGTTCCTGAATATCCTGCCGCCCACCGAAATGGTCGGTCAGCTGGCCGAACCGGTCGCTGTTGATGCAGAGCGCCAGCGTGTTGATCGTAAAATCGCGCCGGTACAGATCCTGGCGGAGCGAGGCCCGCTCCACCATGGGCAGGGCACCGGGGGATTCGTAATATTCCAGACGGGTACTGGCCACATCGATTTTGCCCCCGTCCGGCAGGATCAGCACCGCCGTGCCGAATTTCCGGTGGCTCCGCACCCTGCCGCCGTACCGTCCGGCGAACCATTCGGCGAAGAACATCCCATCACCCTCCACGGTGACGTCGATATCCAGGTTGTCGATGCCGAGCAGCAGGTCCCGTACAAAACCGCCCACCGCATACACCGCCAGCCCCAGGGCATCACCGGCCGCACCGAGCTGCTGCAGGATGTCGCGCGTTCCGGCACCAAGCCGTTTGCCGAGGAGGCCGACAACGGAACGGGTCCGGGTTGGCAGATTGAGAGCGTCAAGGTCATACAGAGCGCCGGTCTCGCCGCGCCGGCCGCCATGGATATGGCGCATCAGGTCGGTGCGCGTGACCGCTCCGGCCAGCTGCGTGCCGCAAAATACCGGTACGAAACGCCGGTTGCCGGTGACCATGTATGACTGGATTTCCGCCAGGGGCGTATCCGGGGTCGCCGTAAGGAATTCCGTATGCATGAAATCCGTTACGGGCGATGAGGCGAGCCCGTGGTGCAGCGCCTTTTCCACGGTCCGGCGCGAAATGACGCCGACCATCTGTTCGCCGGACATGACCGGCATGGCGTTGCAGTTGTAGCGGGTCAGCTGTTCGCGGGCCCCGGCAATATCCAGTAAGTCCGGCATGGTCTTGACCGGAGACGACATGATGCTTCCGGCGGTCGCTCCCCCCCGGAGTGACTGGCGCAATACTCCGTCAAGCCTTGCGAGAACCTGCTTCAGCGACTGGTTGTGTACGACCGCCGATGCCGCAGTAGCATGCCCTCCCCCCTGGAACTCCTTCATGATTTCACCGGCATCAACCCCGGGGGTATGGCTCCGGGCCACCAGGTAGACGTGGTCCTCCATGGCCACCGCCACAAACAGGGCGTCCATATTTTCCATGTCCCGCATCATGTGCGCCAGCGCGGCAATATCACCAATGTACCGTTCACTTGAGGCATACGCTATGGAGAGCAGTACGCCGTTGACCCTGCTTGTTTTGAGGGTTGTCAGCAACTGTTTCAGCAGTCCCATCTGCGCTTTGGTCAACTCCGGCGTCAGCGCATCGCTGACCACCGCAAGCCGGGCCCCCTGCCCCAGGAGCCACGCCGCCGCCCGGTAATCATCCGCTGTTGTGGAGGTGAACAGCAGACGGCCGGTGTCTTCATGAATACCGAGCAGGATCAGGGTTGCTTCTTCAGGGGTGAGGGAGACCTCCTGCGCCATCAGAAGCGACACCATAAGTGTCGAGGCGGAGCCGCAGACGCCCAGGTGGCCACCGGTCGGCACGATGCTCTCCTCCGTCACCGGATGATGGTCATAGATGTGAATTTCAAGGGATGGCGTGCCGATGATTTCGGCGAACCGCCCGATGCGGGCGGCCTGCTGGCAATCGACGATGATCAGGCGGGTAATTGACGGAAGGTCGATCTCTTTGGCGCGGATGAAGTTCGGCAGATATTGCGGGTGCCGCTCGATAAAATCGCGCACCCCCTTTTCCTGTGAGCCGGAAAAGGAAGGCAGCGCACCGGGATAGAGCCTGAGCGCCGCCGTCATGGCGCCCAGGCAGTCAAAGTCAGCATTGGTGTGAGTGGTGATGACGTCCACGGTTAGCGGGTGCTCCCGGTTATTTGACATCACCGATCGGCATCGCCTTCAATCGCCAGATGTCCTCGTTGTAGTCGCTGATGGTCCGGTCGGTGGAAAACTTGCCGCTGCAAGCACTGTTCATGATGCTCATGCGGGTCCAGCGTTCGCGATCCTGATACGCAGTTGCCACACGCTGCTGGGCGTCGACGAAGCTGCGGAAATCAGCGGCTACCATCCAGGGGTCATGGGGTGAGCAGATCGCGTTGATGATCGGGTCGAACAGTCCGGATTCAAACAGGTTGAAGTGGCCGGAACGGAGCAGGTTCATGACCCGCTGCAGATCGTCGTCATGGTTGATGATCCCGTGCGGATCATAGTTCCAGCGCAGATCATCAACCTCTTCACTGGTCAGACCGAACATGAAGAAGTTGTCTTCGCCGACCTCTTCGAGAATCTCGATATTTGCCCCGTCCAGTGTGCCAATGGTGACGGCGCCGTTCATCATAAATTTCATATTTCCGGTTCCGGACGCCTCTTTGCCGGCCGTTGACAGTTGCTCCGAGAGGTCGGTGCCAGGGCAGATGATCTCCATGGCGGTGACGCTGTAGTTGGGGAGAAATGCCACTTTGAGCCGGTCACCAACGTGCGGATCGGCGTTGACCACATCAGCCACATTATTGATCAGCTTGATGATCAGTTTTGCCATGGCATAGCCGGGTGCAGCCTTGCCGCCGATCAGGACGCAGCGGCCGGTCCAGCCCGCCGTGTCACCCCGCTTGATCCGGTCATAGAGATGGATG
Source organism: uncultured Geobacteraceae bacterium (assembly GCA_903862245.1). Lineage (GTDB taxonomy): Bacteria > Desulfobacterota > Desulfuromonadia > Geobacterales > Pseudopelobacteraceae > JACRCG01. The sequence continues at coordinate 10,525 of CAIOXL010000151.1, forward strand.
ACGTGCAGGATGTTGAGGAGCTGGCGTTTGTATTCATGAATCCGCTTGACCTGAACATCGAAGATCGAATCGGGGTTGAAGGTGACACAGCACTTCGCCTGGACGAGAGCCGCCAGGCGCACCTTGTTGGCCTGTTTCACGTCATGCCAGTCCCGCCGGAATTCGGCATCTTCCACAAACCGGGTAATCTGGTTGATCTGCTGCAGATCGGCCACCCAGGCGGTGCCGACCTTGTCGCTGACCAGGCGGCTGAGCCCCGGATTTGCGTGGGCGATCCAGCGGCGCGGGGTGACACCGTTGGTTTTGTTGTTGAACTTGTGCGGCCAGAGCTCATAAAAGTCGCGGAACAGCCCCTGGGCAAGAAGCTGCGAGTGCAGGGCGGCAACGCCGTTGACGGAAAAGCTCCCGACAATCGCCAGGAACGCCATGCGCACCTGGGGAACCGCCCCCTCTTCGACGATGGACATACGCCGCATCCGCTCGTTGTCGCCCGGCCAGCGAAGAGAGACTTCCGCCATGAAGCGGGCGTTGATCTCCAGAATAATTTCAAGAATCCGGGGGAGGAGCTGACCGAAAAGCGGCAGCGGCCATCTTTCCAGTGCTTCCGGAAGCAGGGTGTGATTGGTGTACGCCATGGTCTGGCAGGTAATCCCCCACGCCTGGTCCCATCCCATCCCCTGTTCGTCCATGAGAATCCGCATCAGCTCCGGCACGGCGCAGCTCGGATGGGTGTCGTTCAGCTGGAAACAGTTATCGGCGGCAAAGCGGCTGAAGTCCCCTTTGTGCACCATGGTCCACCGCTCGACCACATCCTGAAGGCTGGCTGAAGCGAGGAAGTACTGCTGGCGCAGCCGGAGTACCTTGCCGTTTTCACTGGCGTCGTTCGGGTAGAGCACCATGGTGATATTTTCAGCTTCATTTTTCGTCGCCACAGATTCGGCATAGCCGCCGGCGTTGAATTCGCCCAGGTCAAAGGCATCGGTGGCGGCCGCTTTCCAGAGGCGCAGGGTGTTGACGGTGCCGTTGCGATAACCGGGAATCGGAATGTCATAGGGGACAGCCAGCACATCCCGGCTGTCAACCCAGCGGGCACGCGGTTCCCCGTTGTCGGTACGGTAATGTTCGCTCCGCCCGCCGAAGCGGACCCGCTGGGTGAATTCCGGCCGTTCCTGTTCCCAGGGGTTGCCGTCCCGCAGCCAGTGGTCCGGCTCCTCTATCTGATGGCCCTCCACGATCCGCTGCCGGAACATGCCGTATTCATAGCGGATTCCGTAACCCATGACCGGCAGCTGCAGGGCGGCGCAGCTGTCCAGAAAGCAGGCGGCCAGGCGGCCAAGGCCGCCGTTGCCGAGTCCGGCGTCAATTTCGGCACCGGCCAGATCCTCCAGGTTGATACCGAGTTCATGCATCGCCTGATCAGCCGTGTCGGTGATGCCGAGGTTGAGCATGGCATTACCGAGGGTCCGCCCCATGAGAAACTCCAGAGACAGGTAATAGCCCCGTTTGCACTGGGATTCGACATACGTGTAGCGGGTCTTTTTCCACCGCTCCATGAGGCGGTCACGCACGGTCAGTGCCAGCGCCTTGTAATAGTAGTTGACTGAGCGGCTGTATTTGTTCTGGCCGAGAGTGTAGGTGAAGTAGCGGCGGTAATCCTGGATCAGGGCCGGGGCATCAAGCGACAGCGGAGGAATTTCCGTCAAACCGGGGGAGTAAATGGTGCGTTTCTTTTTATGAACCATGGGTGTTCCCTTTCGTGCAGCACCCGCAGCGGTGCGGATGAATGAGTTTTGATGACGCAAGTGGCGGACAGGCTACACGCTTTTGCCCCAGAAGGCAAATGTGATCGCATCAGTCCTTATCAGACCGCCATTTCCCGGAAGCGTTGTACCGCTTCAGGGATGGTTTCCTCCCGGATGTTGCCGAAGGCCAGCCGCAGGTATCCTTCCAGGCCGGGGCCGAACACCTCCCCCGGCAGGGAGAGGATGGCGGCTTCATCCACCAGCCGTTTCGCCACCTGACGGCCGCTGCAGCCGGTGAACGGATGACGTACCCAGGCAAAGAAGGCACCGCTGGCCGCCAGGTGAAAGCGGTTGCCCGGTCGGGTAAATTCGGCGCGGAACAGATCGTGGCGGCGGTTCATCATCTCCCGGTTGTTTGCAACCCACCGGTCGAGGTGCTCGACGCCGAATTTGACGGCGTGCTGGGTGATGCGCGGCTGACAGACCGCCATGCTGTCCTGCGCCTTGAGTGCCTGATGAATGAAATCACCGGAAGCGACAAGCATTCCGGCCCGGTAGCCGGTCAGCGCGTAGGTTTTACCGAACGAGGCGAGCTGCACGAAATGATCACCCCACGCCGGGTCGCAAAACAGCTCGTGGGGGCGGTGCCCCCCCGGAATGAATTCATTGTAGGTCTCGTCGAGGATAAGGGCGATGCCGTGACGCCGGGCGACGTCAAACAGCTCCCGCACCGTGTCGGGTGGAACGATGGCTCCGGTCGGGTTACTGGGGGTGACGACCAGAATGGCCCGGGTTCTGTCGGTGATCAGTCGCTCAAGCTGGACCGGATCGGGAAGCCCCCCCCGGGACTCAACAAACGGCGCGTAGCGCCCCTGAATGCCGAGGATATCCAGCGCCATGGCATGATCAAAATAATAGGGGGTCTGCACCACAATCTCATCACCGGCCCGGCAGAGGGTGACCAGTGCCAGCCAGAATGCCTGGCTGGCGCCGATGGTGAGGCAGAAATTGTCCGGCGACAGCAGTGCGCCGTATTTCCTGGCGTAATAGCCGGCCAGGGCCGCACGCACCTCCGGCAGCCCCTCGTCCGGAGAATATTTCGACATGAGCGGATCGGCCGGCAGGGTGGCCAGATAAGCCGTCATTTCCGGGGCGGGGGGATAATCCGGTACCGCCTGGCAGAGGTCGATCAGCACGCGGCCGTCGTCCGGCCGGTCGGCCAGCCAGCGCTTTACCTCGGAAATGGGCGGGAAGTGAACGTTGGTTATATGCGGCGATATCAGCATGCTCATTTCAGCTCTCCGGCAGACAGATGGATTCCGGCCGCAAATATACCAGAAATAGACCGCCTGACACGCACAATTTTCCCCTACAAAATTCATATTTTATATTGACACAAGCCTTGACCGACGGTATAAGTTCCATCACTGTGGAAAAAAGTGGAACATTGTGGAAAAAAATACCAACAAGGCGACCATGTTCAGGGGAATTTTCGAGACAACCGTAGATGCCAAGGGGCGCACCAGCATGCCCGCCAGATTCCGGGAGATTCTCGCCGGCACCCATGGCGACGAGCGCTTTTTCCTGACCAATTCGGTACCGGTTGATCTGGGCGGCGGCGTACACAGTTCCGGCCTGCTGATTTTTCCCTACAACGAGTGGTTCGTTTTTGAAGAAAACTTCCGTGTCAGCAAAGGGTTCACCTCCGAGCAGCGCAAAAGTATTCTCCGGACGATTATTTCGCCGGCCCAGGAGTGCTGCGCCGACAAGCTGGGGCGGTTTCTGATTCCGCCGACCTTTCGTAAAAGTGCCGCCCTCGACCGGGAAATCCAGTTCGTCGGCACAATGGACAAGATAGAAATCTGGAGCATGAGTGAATGGGACAAGGTCCGGGCCCAGGATGTGAAAAATTTCCCGAGCGGCACTGAAGCGGCCGCAGAGCTCGGTCTCTAGTGACCGCGTTCCAGCATCTTTCCGTTCTGCCGCATGAGGTCATGGCGTTTCTGGCCCCGGCGGACGGCAAAACCTATCTGGACGGTACGCTGGGAGGGGGAGGCCATGCCGCCCTGATCCTTGAAAAAGCCCCGCACGGGCTGCTGGTCGGCATCGACCGGGACCGCTCCGCGCTGGCCGCAGCGGGCGAACGGCTGGCGATATACGGTGAACAGGTACGGCTGCTGCACGGCGACTTTGCCGACCTCACCGGCCTGCTGAACAGCATCGGCCTAACAGCGCTGGACGGTTTCATCCTTGACCTGGGCGTTTCGTCGCACCAGCTGGATACAAGGGAGCGCGGTTTCAGTTTTCAGCAGGATGCGCCGCTGGATATGCGCATGGATACGAGCAGCGGCGAAACCGCCGCAGACCTGGTCAACGACCTGCCGGAAGCGGAACTGGAGCGGATAATTGCCCAGTACGGCGAAGAGCGCTGGGCAAAACGGATCGCGGCATTCATCGTCAGGGAACGGGCAGAGGCCCCGATATCCACCACCTTCCGGCTGGTGGACATCATCAAGGGGGCGGTTCCCAAGGCCAAGTGGGATGAGCGGATTCATCCGGCCACCCGCACGTTCCAGGCGCTCCGCATTGCGGTTAACACTGAACTGGAAAGTCTGGAGCGGGGGATGCGGGCGGCCCTTGACCTGTTGAAACCGGGGGGACGCGGCGTGATCATCTCATTTCACTCTCTGGAAGACCGGATCGTCAAGCATGTCTTTCGGGAATACGCCGAAGGGTGTACCTGCCCACGCCAGCTGCCGGTCTGTGTATGCGGCAGGCAACCGCGCGTAAAGGTTCTGACCGGACGGCCGGTAACGGCAACAGCAGAGGAAACGGGGGACAACCCCCGGGCGCGCAGCGCCAAGCTGCGGGCTGTGGAAAAATTGTAACAGGAGCACGTTATGGCACAGGCACGAGTCGATTATTCAAAAGTTGCGTCACCGCGGGCGTTTGGCGGATCCGAGGCGGCTTCGCACCGGATCGACATTTTCAAATATCTGATGATCTGCATGATCGTCTTCACGATTGTCTCCGTCTTTCATGTCTGGTCACGCTTCAAGCTGGTTGACCTCAACCTGCAGATTTCTGAAATCAGCAAACAGGTCATCGAAGCGGGACAGGAGCAGAAGCGGCTGAAGCTTGAAGCGGCCTCGCTGAGAGCGCCGGCCCGCGTTGAGGCCATTGCCAAGAATGAACTGGGGATGGCGCTGCCGACCGAGCAGCAGATTATTCACGTAAAATGAGGGATGATCGGGAAAAATGGGCGCGGATCCGGATCATCATGATCGGTTCTATTTTCGGCCTGATGTTTCTGGGTGTTGTCGGCCGCTCATTCTATCTGCAAATTCTCCAGCACGAAATCCTCGTAAAAAAAGCAGACAAGCAGCACCAGCACAAGGTTGACCTTACCCCCGCCCGCGGCAGTATCCTTGACCGTAACGGCACCACGCTGGCCGAATCAATCCATATGGATTCCTGTTATGCCGAACCGCGCCGGATCAAGGATGTTGACGGTACCGCTGCGGTGCTGGCGCCGATTCTGAACGTGCCGAAAGCCGAGCTGGTCGCCAGGCTTTCGACCAACAAATCATTTACCTGGCTTGAGCGCTGGCTGGCGCCGGAAGTGGCAACGCGGGTCAAAAACATGAAGCTCCCTGGGATCGGGTTTGCCCCGGAATCCAAGCGGTTTTACCCCAACATGGAAATAGCCGCCCATGTGGTCGGCTTTACCGGGCGCGACCCGAACGGCCTTGAGGGGATCGAGCTTAAATACGACAGCACCATTCTGGGCAATACCGGCTACATGATTACGGAGCGGGACGCCCTCGGCAGAAACATTTCCGTCATGAACACGGTCATCAAGGACTCTTCCCCCGGCAAAAGTGTCATCTTGACCCTCGACAAGACCATCCAGTTCATCACCGAAAAAGAGCTGGCCAAGGCCGTGGCGGAGAGTAACGCCAAAGCGGGCATGGCGCTGGTGATGGAATCGGAGACCGGCCGGGTTCTGGCCATGGCCAACTACCCGACGTTCAACCCGAATGCCTATTCGCGCTACTCGCTTGCCCAACTGCGTAACCATGTGGTGACAGACAGCTTCGAACCCGGTTCGACCTTCAAGGTGTTTACCATCGCCGCCGCCATTGACGCCGGCGTTATCAAACCGACTGATGTGTACAACTGTGAGAACGGTGTGTACCGGGTGGCCGGCCGGACCATCCATGACGATCATCCGCATTCGCGCCTGACCGTTTCGGAAGTCATAAAATATTCCAGCAATATCGCCTCGGCAAAAATCGGTTTCAAGATGGGGGAAGGGACCCTCTCCTCCTATCTGCGTAACTTCGGTTTCGGCGGGCGCACCGGCATCGATCTGCCGGGAGAATCGTCCGGCAGCGTGAAAAAGCATCTGTACGGGATCGACCTTGCCACGATCTCCTTCGGCCAGGGTGTGTCGCTCTCCACGATCCAGCTGGCTTCTGCACTTTCTGCCATTGCCAATGGCGGCAACCTGATGCGGCCGTACCTGGTGGAGCAGATTCTCGACGATAACGGCAAACTGGTGCAGAGGTTTGAACCACAGGTCGTCCGGAGGGTCATTTCCGCAGATACCGCCCAGAAGGTCACCCGGATGATGGAAACGGTCACCGTGGATGGCGGCACCGGCACGAAAGCGGCGCTGGACGGCTATCGGGTGGCGGGGAAAACGGGGACGGCCCAGAAAGTCGATCCGGTCACGCACGCGTACTCCCCCACAAAGCGTATCGGCTCTTTTGTCGGCTTTGTCCCCTCCGACAAGCCGAAATTGACGATCGTCGTTATTATCGACGAGCCGCAAGGGGTCAAATACGGCGGCATAGTCGCCGCTCCCGCATTCCGGAGTATTGCGCAGAATTCCTTGGCATATCTGAAAATCCAGCCGAACCAGCCGACGGTTGCATCGGCAAAAGCAGCCGCAGCAAAGGCTTCAGCCGCGCCGCAGGCAGAATTTACGGAAGATGAAGATGCTCTGGACGGTGATGTTCAGGAGAGCGTGGCCTCGGGCGAGGCGATGCCGAATTTCAAGGGGATGAGTATCCGCCGGGTTCTGCAGGTGATGGAGAAGCGCGGCATCAATATCAGGCTGATCGGAAGCGGGCGCGCCGTGGAGCAGAGCCCCAGGCCGGGGCAGCAGATCCGGGGCACCGGTGAAGTCTGGATAAAGTTTGTCCCTTCAGCATAATGCTGCAACCGCCTGCCGGGAAACCGGCAGGTTTTACCATTTTTGAGGAGAGTCATGACGCTGCACGAACTGCTCATAGCGCTGCCCGAGTCCGGGATTCACGGCGGCACAGCTGCCTCCATCAGTTCCCTGACCTGCGATTCGCGGGCGGTCCGTCCCGGGTCCCTCTTTTTTGCTCTGCGCGGCGTACAAACCGACGGGCACCGCTATATCGAGCAGGCGGTTGCTGCCGGTGCAGCGGCGATCATCCTTGAAGATGCGGCGTTTGCCCCGGCCGGGATTCCCTGGGCCGTGGTGCCGGACGGCCGTGCCGCCATGGGGCGCGTATCAGCACGTTTCAACGGAGACCCAACGGCGACACTGCCGCTGGTCGGCATTACCGGCACCAACGGCAAGACAACCACCACCTATCTGATTGAAGCGATTCTGGCGGCTGCCGGCCGTCAGGCGGCGGTGCTCGGCACGATCAGCTATCGCTTCGGCACAACAATCATCGGCGCTTCCCACACCACCCCGGAGTCGACCGAGCTGCAGAGTGCATTCCGGCAGCTGGCGGAGGCCGGGGCACAGGCGTTTGTCATGGAGGTTTCCTCGCATGCGCTGGAGCAGAAACGGGTTGATGGCTGCCACTTTGATGTCGGCATCTTCAGCAATCTCACCAGGGACCACCTGGACTATCACGTCACCATGGAACAGTACCTGGATGCCAAGTCCCGGCTCTTCGCCGAACTGCTCCGTCCTACCCCCGCAAAACCGAGGCGGCGTGCGGCGGTAAACATGGATGATCCGTACGGAGCTGAAATCGCCCGGCGTTCCGTCTGCCCGGTGGTCACCTTCGGCATTCGCGGCCAGTGCCATGTCCGGCCGGTCAATGTGGTCTCATCAGTCAACGGCATTTCCGCCACCCTGGTGACCCCCTCCGGCACATGCGACATAACGTCCCGGCTGCTGGGACGCTTCAACCTTTCCAATATTCTGGCTGCAGCTGCGGCCGGTGTGGCACTGGACCTGCCGCTGCAGGCGATCAAGGATGGGATTGAGAACCACACCACCGTGCCGGGGCGCATGGAGCGGGTGGACAACCTTCGGGGCGTTACCTGTCTCGTCGATTACGCCCATACGGGAGATGCCCTGGAGAATGTTCTTGCCACCCTGAAGGAAATTGCCACCGGGAAAATCATTACCCTGTTCGGCTGCGGCGGCGACCGGGACAACGGCAAACGCCCGATTATGGGGAGCATCGCCGCCGCCATGAGCGACCTGGCAATCGTCACCTCCGACAACCCCCGCACGGAAGAGCCGCTGCGGATTCTGGAGCAGATCAAAGAGGGTATCGCACCGCTGGGACTGCGCGAATACCGGCCGGAGGAACTGACCGGGGGGTATTCGGAGAAAGGTTTTATACTGGTGGAAAACCGCCGCGAGGCGATCCGGCTGGCAGCCCGGCTGGCACAGCCCGGAGACATCCTCCTGCTGGCCGGCAAGGGGCATGAGGATTACCAGATCATCGGCACCACCAAGCATCATTTTGATGACCGGGAAGAAGCGGCGGCGGCGCTTGCAGAGAGTAGACGATGATGTTCACGGTCAACGAAATAGCCATTGCCATCGGCGGGCGGATCATCGGCCTTGCCAACGGAGAGGTGGATGGCGTCTCCACCGATTCGCGGAGCGCTGTTCCGGGTCAGCTTTTCGTGCCGCTGCACGGTGAGCGGTTTGACGGTCACGCGTTCATCCAGGAAGTGGCCGAACGGGGTGTCACCACCATTCTGGCCGAAGAGCAGTGGCTTAAAAAACACCCTATCCACGACTCCACGACCTGTATTGCGGTGAAAAGTACCCTGTACGCTCTGGGGGAACTTGCTGCCGCCTGGCGGCGACGCTTCGAGATTCCACTCATGGGCGTGACCGGCAGCAACGGCAAAACAACCGTCAAGGAGATGCTCGGGACGATTCTGGCCATGACCGGCCCGGGGCTTAAAACAACCGGCAATCTCAATAATCTCATCGGCCTGCCCCGGATGCTGTTTCAACTAACCCCGGAGCACCGCTGGGCGGTTCTGGAAATGGGCATGAGCGAACCGGGCGAGATCGACCGTCTGGCGTCAATAGCCAATCCTTCCGTGGGAATCGTCCTGAACGCACTACCGGCCCATCTGCAAAGCATGGGATCGGTGGAGGCGATAGCCGCCGCCAAAGGTGAACTGCTGCATCGCATCTGCGACGGCGGTCTGGCGGTTGTCAACGCCGACGACTCCCGCGTCGCCTCGCTTTCCCAGAACGCCTCCGCCCGCCGCATCAGCTTCGGCATCGACCGGGGCGAAGTGCGCGCCCGGGACATCGAGCCGTTGGGGTTGGATGGGCAGCGCTTCCGCCTTGTCACTCCCCAGGGCGAAGCGATTGTTCATCTGCAGGCCTGCGGCCGCCACAACGTGTATAATGCCCTTGCCGCCGCCGCTGCGCTTCTGGTGAAAGTCCCCCTGCCAACCATTGTTGCCGGTCTGGAAGCGTTCATTCCGTATCAGGGACGCTTCCGGATTGAGCGCCTGGGGGGGGTCACCCTCATCGACGATACCTATAACGCCAACCCCGCCTCGACAAAGGCGGCTCTGCAGACCCTGAATCAGATAGCAGCTGAAGGACATCGCATCGCAGTGCTTGGCGACATGCTGGAATTGGGCGAGCAGGAGGGTGAAGCGCACCGCTGTGTCGGTGCCGTAGCGGGGCGGAATGTGGACCGCCTCTATCTGTTGGGCGATCTGATGACGAAATACACCAGCGAGGGGGCAGCGCTGTCCGATATGCCGGGTGAAGCCGTCATCTGCTGTGCCAGCCATGGCGAAATTGCCGGTCACCTGCACCAGGCCCTGGCAGACGGGGATGTGATTCTGATCAAGGGGTCGCGCGGCATGACCATGGAAAAAGTGGCCGCTGAGCTGAAGAAGCTGATGCAGCACGCCAAAGGGGAATAACCGATGCTCTACCACATATTTTATCCGCTTGCGAACAACATCAAGCTGTTCAACATCTTCAGATACCTGACCTTCCGCACCATCTACGCCATGATCACCGCACTGGTGGTCTGCTTCATCCTCGGCCCCTGGATCATCCGCAAGCTGGAATCCCTCCAGGCACGCCAGGTCATCCGCACCGACGGTCCGGAATCGCACCTGCAGAAGCAGGGTACCCCCACCATGGGGGGGGTGATAATCCTGGCGGCCATTGTGTTTCCGACCCTCCTCTGGGCGGATCTCACCAACCAGTACATCTGGATCACCCTGTTCATCACCATCGGCTATGGCCTGATCGGCTTTGTCGATGACTACAAGAAGGTGGTAAAGAAGGACACCAAGGGGCTCTCCGCCCGCCAGAAGATGTTCTGGCAGGTTCTGCTGGCCAGTGCGGTGGCCGTGTATCTGTTCCTCAAGCCGGGCTTCAGCGAAGAGCTGTTCTTTCCCCTGTTCAAAAATTTCCACCCTGACCTCTGGATCTGGTTCATTCCGTTTGCCACGCTGGTCATTGTGGGAGCCAGCAACGCCGTCAACCTGACCGACGGGCTTGACGGTCTCGCCATCGGGCCGGTGGCGATCAATGCAGCAACCTACATGCTCTTTTCCTACATCGCCGGCCACGCCACCCTGGCTGCGTATCTGCAGATTCCGCGCGTGGTGGGTGCCGGTGAACTGGCGGTGCTGTGCGGCGCCATGGTCGGGGCGGGACTCGGATTTCTCTGGTTCAACTCCTATCCGGCCGAGGTGTTCATGGGGGATGTGGGATCGCTGTCGCTGGGCGGCACCCTGGGGGTCATTGCCGTACTGACCAAGCAGGAGATTCTGCTGGTAATCGTGGGGGGAATTTTTGTCGTCGAGGCGCTGTCGGTCATCTTCCAGGTCGGTTCCTACAAATACCGGGGCAAGCGGATCTTCCGCATGGCGCCGATTCACCACCATTTTGAGCTAAAGGGAGTGGCGGAGCCGAAGATCATCGTCCGTTTCTGGATCATCAGCATCATCCTGGCGCTGGTGGCCATTTCGACGCTGAAGATGAGGTGATATGCAGATAAAAGATAAAAACATCCTCGTTGTGGGCCTGGCCAAAACCGGCGTGGCGTGCGCCCGCTTCCTCGCCTCCAGGGGCGCGCGGGTGACCGTCACCGATATGCGGAGCGAAACGGCTCTGCAGGGGCAACTGGCCGAACTGACGGGTTTTGATATAGCACGGGAGCTGGAGCGGCATGATGAAGCGACGTTCCTGGCCAGTGATCTGATCGTCGTTTCCCCCGGCGTACCCATGGACCTGCCGCCGCTGGTTGCCGCGCAGCGGGCGGGGCGGGAAATCGTCAGCGAGATCGAACTGGCATCACGCTGCATTGACGCACCGCTGGCGGCGATTACCGGCACCAACGGCAAAACGACGACCACCACCATTCTGGGCGCAATTTTCAAACATAACGGTTACCACACCTTTGTCGGCGGCAATATCGGCACCCCGCTGATCGAACTGGCGGAGTCACACCAGATCTGGGACCAGGCGGTGGCGGAGATCAGCTCGTTCCAGCTGGAATGGATCACCTCCTTCCGGCCGACCGTGGCGGCGCTGCTGAATCTGAGCGAGGACCATCTCGACCGCTACCCCGACTATCAGGCCTATATCGATGCCAAACTGCGTATTTTCGAAAACCAGACCGGGGATGATTTTGCCGTGGTCAACCGGGATGATGCTCTGGTCTGGCACCACGCACAACGGCTCACGGCCGCCCTGTTCCCCTTCAGCCGGAAGCAGGAACTGGATGAAGGTATTTTCTACCGGGACGGGGTGATCACCTACCGCCATAACGGCCATGAGGAGTGTTTTCCCACCGCCGCCATCCGGCTGCAGGGGGTGCATAATCTGGAAAATATCATGGCGGCCACGGCGTGCGCCCTGCTGCTCGGCTGCAGGCCGGACGAAACCTTTGAAGCGATTCTCTGCTTTGAAGCGCTGCACCACCGCATGGAGTTCGTGCGTCAGGTGAACGGTGTCAGCTGGTACGAGGACAGCAAAGCGACCAACGTGGGCAGCGTGGAAAAGGCGCTGGAAAGTTTTACCCATATTACTCTCATCGCCGGCGGCAAGGACAAGGGGGGCACGTACGCCCCGCTGGCCCCGCTGGTACAGGAGCGGGTCAGGCACCTGATCCTGATCGGCGAAGCAGCAGAGCGGATGGCACGGGAACTGGGCAGTCTGACCGACACGCACCGGGCGGCAACACTGGAGGATGCGGTGCTGCTGGCGGCGCAGATTACCGATTCCGGCGGGACGGTGCTCATGTCCCCTGCCTGTTCAAGTTTTGATATGTTCCGTGATTATGAAGAGCGGGCGCAACGCTTTATTGCAGCGGTAAAGGCGTTATAAATGTTCAAGAAACTGGAAGAATATGATCTGGTGATCATGCTGATGGCCATCGCCCTGACCTGTTTCGGGGTGGTCATGGTCTATTCGGCCTCTTCCGTCATGGCTGCCAAACGTTTTCACGATGGTTTTTTCTTTCTCAAGCGTCAGGGGCTGTTTGCCCTGCTCGGCTTTGGGCTGATGTTTATCACCATGCGGATCAATTATCAGTTCTGGCGCAAACTGGCCGCTCCGATCCTGCTGGTCTGCATCGCCCTGCTGGTGGTGGTGCTGATTCCGGGCCTGGGCGGCAGCGCCGGCGGTGCGTCCCGCTGGATACGCCTCCCCGGCTTCAACCTCCAGCCTTCGGAGATTGCCAAGATCGCCCTGATCATGTACATGGCCTATTCGCTGGACAGGAAACAGGATAAAATCAAGCAGCTCGGCCCCGGTTTTGTATCGTACATGCTGATTCTCCTCGTGATGCTGGGGCTCCTGCTCAAGCAGCCTGACATGGGTTCTGCCCTGACCCTGGCCGCAGTGGCTGTCATCATGCTTTTTGCCGCCGGTACGCGCTTGGTGTATATTATTTCCATCGTCCTGATGTCGCTGCCGTTCATCTATTTCCTGATTATGAACGTTGCCTACCGCAAACGGCGTATCATGGCATTTCTCAACCCGTGGGATGACCCGCAGAACAGCGGCTTTCAGATCATCCAGTCCTGGCTGGCTCTGGGCACCGGCGGTGTTTTCGGCCAGGGGCTGGGAGAAGGGAAACAGAAACTTTTTTACCTGCCGGAAGCGCATACCGACTTTATCCTTGCCGTTGTCGGCGAGGAGCTCGGTTTTCTGGGGGTTATCGTTATCATCGGCATGTTCTTTCTGTTGGTGCAGCGGGCCATGCGCATCGCCGTTGCCGCCCCGGACATCTTCGGACGGTTTCTGGCGCTCGGCATTGCCGTGTTGTTCGGCATCGAGGCTTCGGTCAATATGGGGGTTGTGACCGGACTGCTTCCGACCAAAGGACTGGCGCTCCCTTTTATCAGTTACGGCGGCAGTTCCCTGCTGATCAGCCTGTTCGCAGTCGGGATTCTGCTTAACATTTCATCGGGGCTGAAGATATCTTCCATCAACCTCAAGGAATAACCATGAAACTAATCATTGCCGGCGGCGGCACCGGCGGCCATCTTTTCCCCGGCATCGCCGTGGTGGAAGAGTTCCTGTCACGTAACCCGGCCAACGAGGTGCTGTTTGTCGGCACCGAGCGCGGCATCGAAGCGCGTGCCGTACCGGCCGCCGGATACCCGCTGGAACTGATTTCGGCCGCCGGGATTCGCGGCAAGGGGACCTTCAGCCAACTGAAAGGCGCTGCCATGATGGTGTATGGCTATGCCCAGTCACGCACGATCCTGAAAAAATTCCGCCCGGACATGGTTCTCGGCGTCGGGGGATACGCATCCCTGCCGATGGTGCTGGCGGCGCGCGGCATGCAGATACCGAGCTTCATCCATGAGCAGAATGCGATCCCCGGACTGACCAATCGCCTGCTGGCACGCTTTGCCGGCACGGTGTTCATAACGCTGGAGGAATCGGCCCGCTATTTCCCGGCCGCAACGACCCTGCTCACCGGCAACCCGCTCCGCCGGCAGATTCTGGATATGGTGGAAAACCAACATCAGCACACCCCCTCTACCACCCCCCTTTACGAAAGGGGGGCCGGGGGGAATTTCCACCTTCTGGTGTTCGGCGGCAGTCAGGGGGCCCGTGCCATCAACTGCGCCATGGCGGAGGCGCTCCCGATTCTGAAGCGCAGTGGAGTCGCACTGAACATCACGCACCAGACCGGTGAACACGACTGGGCCGATGTTACGGCGGCATATCGCACGGCCGGCGTGGCAGCCCAGGTAATCCCGTTCATCAGCGATATGGCTGCGGCCTACGCCCGGGCGGACCTGATTGTCTGCCGGGCCGGCGCCACGACCATCGCCGAAGTGACCGCCTGCGGCAAAACCTGCCTGTTCATCCCCTTTCCCCATGCGGTGGATGACCACCAACGGCGCAACGCCGAGGCACTGCTCAAGAAGGATGCCTGTTTCATGATGCTGGAGCGGGAGCTGAGCGCAGAAACCCTGGCGGATGCGGTACTGAATCTTGCAACAAATCCCGGGCTGGTGCGCAGTACCGGTGAAAACGCGTTTGCCCTGGCCCGGCTGGATGCGGCCAGTATTATTGTTGACCGGATGATAGCCATAACCTAACGGAGAAGGTGCCCCCATGTACGGAAAAATCGATAAAATTCACTTCGTCGGCATCGGCGGCATCGGCATGAGCGGTATCGCCGAAGTGTTGCTCAATCTGGGGTACAAGGTTTCCGGCTCTGACCTGCGCGGGTCGGACATCACCGAGCGTCTGGCCGGTCTGGGCGCGGAAATCGGTGTCGGCCACAGTGCGGAGCACCTGAAGAATGTTGATGTGGTGGTCATCTCCTCCGCCGTACATGACGATAATCCCGAAGTGGTGGAAGCCATACGGCTGCACGTACCGGTCATCCCCCGGGCTGAGATGCTGGCCGAGTTGATGCGGATGAAATACGGCATTGCCATCGCCGGGACCCACGGGAAAACCACCACCACCTCCATGGCGGCCGCCATTCTGGGACACGCCGGTATTGATCCGACGGTCGTGATCGGCGGCAAACTGAACGCCATCGGCACCAACGCCCAGATCGGCCAGGGCAAGTTCCTGCTCGCCGAGGCGGATGAATCGGACGGTTCCTTCCTGCTCCTGTCACCGACCATCGCTGTGGTGACCAATATCGACGCCGACCATCTCGATCATTATTCCGGCATTGCGGAGATCAAGGATACCTTTGTAGAATTTATCAACAAGGTCCCGTTTTATGGCCTGGCGGTCCTCTGTCTTGATGACCACAACATCCGCGAGATCCTGCCCCGGGTGAAAAAACGGTACATGACCTACGGGCTGTCAGCCCAGGCTGACATCCGGGCCACCCATATCCGGCATGACGGTTTCAACACATCGTTCATTGCCCATTTCAAGGGGTATCGACTGGGGGAAATTTCCTTCCCGATGCCGGGACCGCATAATGTACTGAACGCCATGGCCTGCATCGCTGTTGCTCTTGAACTGGATGTGCCGTTTACCGCCATCCAGGAAGGATTTGCAACCTTCAGCGGCGTCGGACGACGCTTCACCGTCAAGGGACAGCCGAAGGGGATTATGGTGGTTGACGACTACGGCCATCACCCGGCCGAAATCAGGGCGACCCTGTCCGCCGCCCGCCAGGGGTGGCCGGAGCGCCGTATTGTGGCCGTATTCCAGCCGCACCGCTATACCCGCACCCATGAGCTGTTCGATGATTTTGTCACCGCTTTCTATGATGCTGATGTGCTGGTACTTACGGACGTGTACGCCGCCGGCGAACAGCCGATCCCAGGGGCCACGGCAGAACGGCTTGCCCACGAAATCGGACGCCACGGACAGAAAGATGTTACCTGCATTCCGAACCGGGAGCTGATCCCCCAGCATCTTGCCGGGGTCGTTCGCGAGGGGGATATTGTCATCACCCTCGGCGCCGGAAATATCTGGCAGCAGGGAGAAACGCTGGTCCGGATGATCGGGGAACTGGCGTGAACACTGCCGGTGCAGCCATACGCGGCACTCTGCTGCGCAATGAACCGATGTGCCTCCACACCTCACTCAAGGTCGGCGGCCCGGCCGACCTGTACGCGATTCCAGAAGACGCGGCTGATCTTCAGTCCCTGCTGATCTGGCTGGGAGAACAGGGCATCCCGTGGTTGACCATCGGCAAGGGGTACAATCTGCTGGTGCGTGACACGGGAATTCGCGGCGCGGTGATTTCGCTGGAACGATTCAACAAGATCACCGCCATGGGAGACCGGCTGCTTGCAGCGGAAGCGGGGGCTGAAAATCTGGCGGTGGTCCGTTTCGCCCAGAACAGGGGACTCGGGGGCATCGGCTTCATCTCCGGCATTCCGGGGACGATCGGCGGGGCGGTGAAGATGAATGCCGGGGCGTACGGCGAAGGGATTCTGGAAAAGACCGACCGCCTGACACTGCTGCGGGGGGGAGCGGTCGCCGACTTCCCCATGAATGAACTTGATTACGGCTATCGCCGCCTCAATCTGGCAGAGGGGGATATCGTGCTGGCGGCTGTTTTCAGACTGGTGGAGCGTGATCCGCTCCTGACCGAGGAAGAGATCCGTAACGATCTTGAACTGCGGCGCTCCAAGCATAATGTCGGCTATCCCAGCGCCGGCTCTTTTTTCAAAAACCCCGCCGGCCAGGCGGCATGGCGCCTGATTGAGGCGGCCGGAATGCGCGGCGCACGGGTTGGCGGCGCTCAGGTTTCCCTGGTTCACAGCAATTTCCTGGTCAACACCGGAGGCGCATGCGCAGACGATTTCCTGGAACTGGCCGAAAAGGTAAAATGTGCTGTTTTTTCAACATGCGGCGTGACACTTGAAGAAGAAGTGCGTATAGTAGGCGCGGTTTAACGCTGTTTTTCAATGCAGCACCGCAGAAGGACCCGAATCATGATGAAATCGAAAAAAATTGGCGTACTGTTCGGCGGCCTGTCAGCCGAGCGGGAGGTCTCCCTGAAAAGCGGCGCCGCTGTCCACCAGGCGCTGGTTGCCCAGGGGTATAGCGCAATTGCCATCGATGTCGGACGTGATCTGGCAGCCGTTCTGGAGCGTGAGGGGGTCGAAGCGGCCTTCATCGCCCTGCATGGCCGCTACGGTGAGGACGGCTGTGTGCAGGGACTGCTGGAACTGCTGCAGATCCCCTATACCGGTTCCGGCGTCCTGGCCAGCGCCCTGGCCATGCACAAGCGGTACAGCAAACAGGCGTTTGCCGCCTCCGGCATCCTGACCGCCCCGTTCGTCTGTTACCGGCGCGGTGAAACCGTTGCGCTCACCGACCTTCCCTTCACGCTCCCGCTGGTGGTCAAGCCGGTGCAGGAGGGTTCCTCGGTCGGCATCTCCATCGTCAGGGAAGAGCGGCAGCTGGCGGCAGCCCTTGAACTGGCGTTCCGCCATGACGACGAAATTCTCGTGGAGCAGTATATACAGGGGCAGGAGGTACAGGTCGGCATACTGGATGATGCGTCGATCGGTGCCATCGAGATTGTTCCCCGGAACGAGTTCTACGATTTTGAGGCAAAATATACGGACGGCATGGCGGAGCATATTTTCCCCGCCCGTCTGGCACCGGCACTGTACGAAAAAGCCCAACAGGTCGGCCATGCGGCCCACCGCGCCCTTGGATGCAGGGGATACAGCCGCGTTGATCTACTGGTGACCGCTGACGGCGACTGTTTTGTACTGGAAGTTAATACGCTGCCGGGGATGACCGCCCTGTCGCTTCTGCCTGAAATTGCGGCTAAAGGTGCCGGGGTTTCGTTTGGGGAGCTTGTTGCACGTATTATTGAATCTGCGGCACTTTCGACAAAGGTGAGCTAACCGGTGAGAGACTTCGCAAATTCATCATACAAGCGCGGGAAGGTAGCGCAGAACAAGATAAAGATCCAGCGTGCTCCGCGGGATTTCAAAAAGTATCTGCGTCCGCTCAAGACGATTGCAGCAGGGGTGGCTCTGTTTTCGCTGGCAGGTGCCATTCTCTACGGCGGTTACCGTGCCCTTTCAGCAGTGACCCTGTTCTCTCTCAAAACGATCACGGTTTCCAGCGCCAAGCACCTGACCCGTGACGAAATCCTTGGTCTTGCCAGTGTGGAACCGGGCAAGGACCTGTTCCGTATGAACCTGAAGCGCATGGGAGAGCATATCCTGCTGAACCCCTGGGTGGAAACGGTCCGGATCAACCGTTACCTGCCCGATGCCATTGCCATCACCATCACCGAACGTGAGCCGGTGGCGATTGTCAACATGGGGTTCATCTACTACCTTGACAAGAAGGGCAACGTCTTCAAGGTCCTGAACCAGGGGGACAAGCTTGATTTTCCGGTGGTCACCGGCTTTAGCGAGGAAGCGCTGGGGAGCGACCCGAAGGGAACCAGGGAAGCTCTTGAAACCACCTGCCTTCTCCTGAAAACATTGCGCGAAAAAGGGGCCTTTATCCTGGCGGATGTTTCAGAGATTCATTACGACAAAGGGTATGGTTTTACCCTGTTTACTTCGAACGGTGCACTTCCGGTCAAAGTCGGCGCGGGGGATTTCCCGGCAAAGGTCGAGCGGTTCGCCCGCATTTACCGGGATCTGATGGTACAGCCAACCGCTATTCATTACATCGACCTTGATTACAGCGACAAGATTATCGTCAAAAAAAGCTAGCAGGTACATTTATTCTTTTCAGCGGGAGGGAGCGGTATGTCAGCAACAAAACGGGATAATCTGATCGTCGGCCTTGATATCGGCACAACCAAGATTTGCGCCATCGTCGGCAACGTGACAGAGGAAGGCATAGATATTGTCGGCATCGGGACCAGCCCGTCCAGCGGTCTGCGCAAAGGGGTGGTCATTAATATTGAAAGCACCGTGGGGGCCATCCGCAAGGCTATCGAAGAAGCGGAGCTGATGGCGGGGTGCGAGATCAAGTCCGTGTATGCCGGAATCGCCGGCGGACATATCAAGGGGTTGAACTCCAACGGCGTTATCGCCATCAAGAACCGTGAAGTTTCACAGGAGGATGTGCGCCGGGTCATTGACGCCGCCAAAGCGATCAACATCCCGATGGATCGTGAAGTGCTGCATATCCTGCCGCAGGAATTCATCATTGACGAGCAGGACGGCATCCGCGAACCGCTCGGCATGAGCGGCGTCAGGCTCGAAGCAAAGGTGCACATCGTCACCGGCGCCGTGGCCAGCGCACAGAACATCGTCAAATCCTGCAACCGGGCGGGGCTTGATGTGGCGGACATCGTGCTGGAGCAGCTGGCATCGTCCCACGCGGTCCTTTCTGAAGACGAAAAGGAGCTTGGCGTCTGTATGGTCGACATCGGCGGGGGAACAACCGACATCGCCATTTTCGCCGAAGGGGCGATCAAATACACCTCGGTCATCTCGCTGGGGGGGAACCAGCTTACCAACGACATCGCCGTAGGGTTGCGCACCCCGTTTGCCGAAGCGGAAAAGATCAAGCAGAAGTACGGCTGCTGCCTGGCTGAACTGGTCGGCAAAGAAGACAAAATCGAGGTGCCCAGTGTCGGCGGACGCAAGCCCCGTGAGCTGTCGCGCAACGTGTTGTGCGAGATCCTTGGACCCCGCATGGAGGAGATTTTCTCCCTCGTCAACCGTGAAATCATCAAATCCGGACTTGAGGATTCCATCGCGTCCGGTGTTGTCATTACCGGCGGCTCCAGCATCCTGGAAGGGATTCCGGAACTGGCCGAGCAGATTTTCAACCTGCCGGTACGGCGGGGACTGCCGCAGAAAATCGGTGGACTCACCGATGTCGTAAAATCGCCGGTATACGCAACAGGCGTCGGCCTGGTTGTGTACGGAAGCCGGAATTCCGGCACTCCGGAATTCAAAACAGGAAAATCGGATGACCGTCTGTTCAACTCCGTTTTCGGCCGAATGAAGGGGTGGTTTAAAGAATTTTTCTAGCCCCGGCGGAGTAAACTATGCAGTTCAAGGCCGCGTACTTTTCCACCGCTACGCGGCCTTTTTTTTACGGGGATTCCGTCCCGCTGCCACAACACAGGAGAAGCCCTGCCCCTAACACTCTGTTTTTTAAAGGCACCCGTTTATCATAGAAAAAATATTATTTTTTCCTTTGATTCTTGGCCGAATTGAGGGTACATTTCCGCCAATAATTTATAATTTACGCCATTAATATACAGGGGGAGAGCAGATGATCGAATTTGACGAGAGCGTAGAGCAGAGCGCCGTTATCAAAGTAATCGGGGTGGGTGGCGGTGGCGGTAATGCCGTTAACACGATGATAGCAAGCTCCATCCATAAAGTTGACTTCATCGTCGCCAACACGGACGCTCAGGCTCTGCGAACCTCAAAGGCTCCGGTCAAGCTGCAGCTCGGCAAGCAGCTGACCAAAGGGCTCGGCGCCGGTTCAAAACCGGAGGTGGGCACCGCAGCGGCTCTGGAAAACAAGGAGCAGCTTGCTGAGGCCATCAAAGGGGCTGATCTGGTTTTCATCGCAGCCGGCATGGGTGGCGGCACCGGCACCGGTGCGGCACCGGTTATCGCCGAAGCAGCCCGCGAGACCGGAGTCCTGACCGTCGGCGTCGTTACCAAACCGTTCACCTATGAGGGCAAGGCGCGAACCTTGCTCGCAGATCAGGGCATTGCCGAATTAAAGAAGCATGTCGATTCGCTGATCATCATCCCCAATGATCGCCTGATCAGCCTTGCCAGCAGAAACATGTCCCTGTTCGATGCCTTCAAACCGTCAGATGACGTACTCCGTCAAGCCGTTCAGGGGATATCAGAACTGATCACCTCCACCGGGCTGATGAACCTTGACTTTGCCGATGTCAAAACCGTTATGAGTGTTCGCGGCATGGCTATGATGGGTATCGGCATGGGAAGCGGCGACAACCGTGCTGCCGATGCGGTCAATAACGCCATATCAAGCCCGCTGCTGGAAGACAATGACATCTCCGGCGCCAAAGGGGTGTTGGTAAACATCTCCGGCTCAGAAGCCATGACCATGGATGACTACAACACCGTCAACCGTATTGTCCACGAGAAAGTCCACGAAGAAGCCAACATCAAGATCGGTGTTGTCCGTGATGACACCATGGGTGACAACATCAAGGTTACCGTCATCGCCACCGGTTTTGGTGATCGTTTTGATGTGGAAAAAGCGCGTGACCACCGTAAAAACAGCCTGTCAGTTGCGGACAAGCATATTGCTGCTCCCGTGTCTCTTGACCGGCCGACCTTCCAGCGTGACCGTGAGAGAACCGAAAATGTCACCAGAATCCGTCCGACGGTCTCGTTTCTTGAAGAGGACGAGGATCAGTACGATATCCCGACGTTTTTACGCAAATCAGTTGACTGAGACCCCGCTGTTCCGGGGGCAGGCCTGACGGCCTGCCCCCTTTTATTTTGGCGTCCGGCTCTGCGGGAGAAATTTTTTGCTGGACGGATGACGAACACTCCCGTATTTTGTCCCGTCGCATCACATTACTATTCACACAAATGAAAGGCACTCACATGGCACAGGCAGAAAAAGGCAACAGCGTAACAATCAATTTTACCGGAACACTGGATGATGGCACGGTATTCGACTCCACCCTCGAAGCGATGGACTGCGATGATGAAACATGCTGCGATGACGGCTGTGACGATGGCTCCTGCGATGACGAGGGGTGCGGTTGCGGCGGTCACGAAAGCGGCCCCATGACCTTCACCCTGGGAGAAGAGATCCTTTTCCCGCAGATCGACGCCGCTATTGTCGGCATGGCACCGGGGGAGAAGAAAACCGTCAAGATTGCAGCTGCAGACGCATTTGGCGAGTATGACAAGGAAAAGGTCTTCACCGTACCGCGCAGCGATCTCCCGGAAGATCTTATTCCGGAAGTCGGCGATGAACTGAGCCTGTCCAACGAAGACGACGAAGAGCTGGAAGTTGTTGTTCTTGAAACAACAGCAGATCAGATCACCTTTGACGCCAACCACCCGCTGGCCGGCGAAGACGTTACCTTTGAAATTGAACTGGTAAGCATCCAGTAACGGAGCGACACCCAAACATTACGAATTCAGCAACAAAAAAAACGGCCAAACGGCCGTTTTTTTTGTTGCTAAAGATCGTGTTCTCCGGCTAGGAGTCTGTCGGGCTTTATAGCATCGAGTCCGG
>CAIOXL010000152.1 GCA_903862245.1 uncultured Geobacteraceae bacterium
CCGTTATCATCGCCATGTTCATCATCGGCGGCTTCTACGTTCTGACAACTCTGCTCGGTTTCGGTGCTGCTATCAACCTGACGCCACAGGGTATTATCTCTGTTGATCCGGGCGGCAACATGGCTACCCTGATGCTGGCTCAGCAGCTGGGCGCTGACATCGCTCCGATCCTCGGCGACGTATTCCTGGCCTTCCTCTGCTCGGTTGCCTTCGCCACCATTCTGGCGGTTGTTTCCGGTCTGGTTCTGGCTGCCTCGGCCGCCATTGCCCACGACATTTATGTTAACGTCATCAAGGACGGCCATGCCGACCAGCATGAGCAGGTTATGGCTGCCCGTATCACTTCGCTGGTTGTCGGCGCAGTCGGCATCATGATCGGCCTGATGGCTGAAAAAGCCAACGTTGCTCACCTTGTTGCTCTGGCTTTTGCCGTCGCTTCTTCCGGTAACCTGCCGGTCGTCGTGTTGTCATTGTTCTGGCGCAAATTCAACACCGCCGGCGTTATTTCCGGTCTGGTAGTTGGTACCGTCGCCTCCATCGGTCTGGTTATGGTTTCTCCTAACATGACCTATCCGAAGGTAGTTGCTGCAGGCGCCCAGAAGGTCATCACCGCCATGGAGAAGAAGCAGTCTGCTCTGCTCCCAGGTGCTGTTCTTGAAGAGAAGGACGCCAAGGCGCTGGCCAAGGCAAAAGTAGATTTTGAAAAGAATAAGGACGGCAAGTCCATCATGGGTCTTGATGCACCGATCCTGAAGCTGAAAAACCCGGGCATCATCTCCATCCCGCTCGGCTTCCTGGCAGCTATTTTCGGAGCGCTGCTGTTCCCGAACAAACGGGCTGAAGAGATGTTCGACGAAGTGTATGTCCGCCAGAACACCGGCCTCGGCATGGCTAAAGCGATCGATCACTGATGCTTTAATAATCCGTAGTTTGTGATACAGTGGGGAAGGCTTCGGCCTTCCCCTTTTTTTGTGTCCAATTCCGTAAACACCTGATGTGAAAGGATTTGCTGTGGAAACTGTTTCACTCGTAAAATCGGGCAGCTACACTCTTGCCAGCCTGCGTCGCGACGTGGTTTCACTGCTTGAACCGCTGGGCGGCATGTCAGCTTTTATCAGCAGCGGTGACCGGGTTCTGCTTAAACCGAATATGCTGTCGGCAAAAGAGCCTGACCGCGCGGTAACGACACACCCGGCAGTGGTGAGAGTTATTGCAGAGCTGGTTATGGAGGCGGGCGGTATCGCCGTAATAGGCGACAGTCCCGGTATTGGCAGTTTTTTACGGGTCGCGGAGAAAAGCGGCATCGGCTCGGCTGCCCGTGACAGCGGAGCCAAACTGGTTGAATTCAACGAGGCGGTAGAAGTGCAGGGGAGTGGCACCTTCCGCTCCATCCAACTGGCTCGCGCCTATTATGAAGCTGATAAGATCATCAACCTGCCCAAGCTTAAAACCCATGAAATGATGACCATGACCTGCGCGGTCAAAAATCTGTTCGGAGCGGTGGTGGGGGCGGGGAAAGCGGGGTGGCATCTGAAGGCCGGCAGTTCACGGCAGATGTTTGCCCGGCTCCTGCTGGAGATCTATCTGCTCAAAAAACCTGCCTTGAATATTGTCGATGCGATCGTTGCCATGGAGGGGAACGGACCGGGCAGCGGTGATCCGGTTAAACTCGGTCTGCTGATTGCCGGAGTAAACCCGGTGGCGGTGGATGTAATTGCGGGGAGGGTTGCCGGAATACCGGCTGATCTGCTGCATATTGAGCAGGAAGCGGTCATGATGGGGCTCCCGGGAGCGCTGATCCGTGATATTGAACTCTGCGGCGCCCCGCTTGACGCCGTTTCTGCAGGTACTTTCAGACTCCCCGCCGGTCTGGACGTCCAGTTCGGCCTTCCCTCCTTTCTGACAAAAACAGTTAAACACCAGCTCACCTCCTATCCGGCGGCCGATCCGAAAAAGTGTGTGCTGTGCGGAGTCTGCCGGGACGCCTGTCCACCTGTGGCAATCACCATAGAAAACAGCGCGCTGTCGGTTGACAATGCGCGCTGTATTCGCTGCTGGTGCTGTCGTGAGCTCTGCCCTCACGATGCCATGGTGGTCACGAGGAGCTTGCTGCTCAGAGCTCTGATGCGAATCTCCGGGACGAGGTCGGCTTAAGATTCTTCATCTTCGGCACCCAGAGGAATTTCACGGTAGGCCCGTTCCTCTTCCACCCGCTTGGTCTGAGCCTGGAGCTTCTCAAGATCGGACTTGCACTTCACGCAGTGGCGGGTAAACGGCATCGCCTTAAGTCTCCCCAGCGGGATATCTTCATCACACTCCTCGCAAATACCATAATCACCGTCATCGATGCGGAGCAGTGCCTCATCAATGCTGTGAATTTTCTCCCGCTCCCGGTCACCAAGCAGCAGGCCCAGCTCACGGTCACGTTCGGAGGATGCCTGGTCATAGATATCACCGCCGGGCTCAATTGCTGCGACCGCCTCAGTACCTTTCTTCACCGACTTCCTGATCTCCCGAAGCGTGTCTTCTTTCAGCTTTTCAAGAATGAACCTGATTTCCTGCCATTTTTTATCCTGCGACAGAACAGACGGAACCTGGACTGCCGCCTGTTTCGGCTCGGCCGGAACGTTCAGAGTTTGAGCTGCCTCACTGGATTTTGGAACCGCTGCTGCCGGTTTCGGTTTCTGTTTCGGCGCGGCAGTTTTTTTAGCTTTTGCGCTCTCAGCGCCCGTGGTATCTGCGACTGGTACCGGTGATTCAGCGTTAGCCTTTTTAGGCGCGGATTCTTTCGTTACTTTGGTTTTTGTAGCCATGATGTATCATCTCCGCGTGCAGGATAGATGTGGCGCAGCCATTGAAAAATGGGGGCAAACTATCACAGAAAACAGGATTATTGTCAAGAACTGAGTACTCTGCGGCAGAGGCGATGGCATAATACTGTAGACCAGGGACAACCGGTAGATCTGAGGGACATGAGTCTACTCTTTTCCGAAACAAAAAAACCACGCCGAATCTGTGCGGACACAGCCGGCGTGGTTATCGGCAACAACTGAAATCGATAAATTATTTTACGACGACAAGCTCAGCACGTCTGTTTTTTGACCAGGCGGCTTCATCACTTCCTGCTACAGCCGGTTTCTCTTTACCAAAGCTGATGATGGAGAGGTTTTCGGCTTTGACATTAAGGGTTGTCAGATACTTCTGCACCGATTTGGCGCGACGCTCTCCCAGCGCAAGGTTGTATTCGGCAGAACCGCGATCATCACAATGACCTTCGATCTGTACTTTTGTTCCTGCCGCAGCTTTAAGAATGGCTTCAGCATTTTTGGAGAGGACATCGCGAGCGTCTGTACGGAGATCCGATTTGTCAAAATCGAAATAAACCGTTTCGAATTTACTTGGTGCTACAGGTTTCGGGGCTACAGGCGCCACAACTTCAGGCTGCACCGGCTTTACCTGCTCTACCGCTTTCGGCTGCACTGCCGGCTGTACCGGTTTCGCAGGTTCAACTTTTGCAGCTGCAACCGTCGGAACTACCGCTTCATCCTTCTTCACCGCTTCCGTGTTTGCGCAGCCTCCGGCAAGTAATGCAACCATACTGATGCCAGCCAATAGTGCTATCATCCTGTTCTTCATAACATACTCCCGTTCCGCAGAAATAAGGCTCAATGCCTTGGACTATCACAAGTGTGCCTGATTATACATAACAGCGTTAGTTTTGCAACATCTAATGTAGAAACCATGCGGCTTTCCCGTACGCCCCGTTGTTAACGGGCGGACCAGACCGGAGCGAAGTATGCCCCCGCCCCTTTGGATACTTTTGTTTGTCCGGTGCCGTCGGCCCGCACAACATACACCCCGTCGCCGCCGCTTCGCTTCGAGCTGAAGCAGATAAACCGGCCATCGGCGGACCAAGAGGGGTTTTCGTTGTTCCCGTCGCTGGTTATCTGGGTGTCAGAGGACCCATCCGGAGCGATGGTGAAAATGTTGAAGCCCCCGCCCCCCATCCGTGAATAGGCGATTTTGTCCCCCTTGGGCGACCAGCGCGGATTAACGTTGTAGTTGCCGGAGGTGGTCAGGCGCCTGACATCGCCGCCATCGGCATTCATGACAAAGATCTGCGGCTTGCCCAGACGATCAGAGACAAAAGCGATCCGCTTGCCGTCAGGGGACCAGGCCGGATACAGATCCAATGCCGGATTGACGGTCAGACGCACCGGATGACTGCCGTCTTTGTTGAGGGTGTAAATCTCGGCATCGCCATCCTTGCTGAGTGCAAGGGCTATTTTACTGCCGTCGGGAGACCAGCTGCCGGTCATATTGAGCCCTTTGCGGTTAGAAAGGGCAACCTCTGCCGTATTGGACAGGGAGCGCCGGTACAGATCCGGGTTACCCCGCTTATATGAGGTAAAAATGATTTCCCGGCCATCGGGGGAAAAATCAGGGTTCAGATTGATGGAGCCGTTCTTTGTCAAGGGGAGCGGATTGTAGCCGTCCCAGTCCATTACGTAGATTTCCTTATTGCCGGTCTGAGTCGAGACATAGGCGATCCTGGTGGTAAAGACCCCCTTCTCTCCGGTAATGGCCCCCAGAATTTCATCGGCAAAAGAGTGACTGAAACGGCGAAGGTCCTTTGTCGTACCGAGGTAGCGTTTTGCCGTGATCTGTTTACGGCTGAGGACGTCAAAAAGGCGGAACTCGGCCGTCAAACGCCCGTCTTTACTGCTGTATTCCCCCTTGACCAGCAGGTCAAACCCGGCACTCTGCCACGACGCGAAGTCAACGTCACCCAGCGCACTGTTTGCAATAGAGGTCTGAATCCGCCCCTCCGCAACAACGACACCGGACATATTCATATCAAAGGCGATAACGTCCGATACCTGCTTGGCTGTTTCCATATTCGACGGCGCTTCGAGGGAGCGGGGAGAGACTACCGCCAGCTTGAGCTGGCGATTGCCCGGTGCGGTAACTTCAATATACCCGTCTTGAGCGAATACAACGACTGACGGGACCGCAAGGAGCAGAACAAGCAGAAGGATTTTCATACTGTTTCCATAGATATTATCGTGACGGTCCATTAGTGATGCCCTTAGGTTTGAATACGAAGCCGTTTTCAAAGGTGGCGCCGTCCGGAGGTGCCGTAAATTTTCCGCTGGCCAGATCGATAGCTCTCCGGACCGCCAGCTCAAAGGAAGCGTCTCCGCTGCTCCGTTCGATTTTTATCCGGGCAAGCCTGCCGTCTGCCGCGATGGTCAAACGTACGGCAACTTCAGGGCTTTTGGTGGTATAGCTGCTTGTCACCTTCAGGGCATCTTCCAAACGGGATTTAACATAGTCGGCATAGCGACTGCCGGCCTCGGCACCGGCAGCGCCGGGAGTACCCGCCCGGGGAGCGCTGACCGCTTTCACCCGGTTCCGCAGCTTTTCCAGGACAGCCTCTTCGCGCCGGGCTTCGCTGTTTCTCTCCAGGTTTGCCATGCGCTGGGCAAATGCCGACTCTGTTTCCGCCGTTTCTCGAGGAGTGGCCAGCTTGACAGGCTTCGCGATACCCGCTGGAGACGCCTTCGGGGGGGCTGGCACCGCCATTGGCGGCGCCGGAGCAGGGGGAGGAGGCGCGGCAGCTTCACCCGGTTGCTGCGCCCCCCCCCCTGACTGGGGAGCAGCAACCGGGAGTGTCACCACATCCACATAATACGTTTCCTGTAGTGCCATGTTATGCGGGAACAGCCGCCCCCACCACACCAGCAATAAAAAAACCGCCAGGTGAATGACGGCTGAAGCGATGAAACTGACACTCACACCGGTGTCAATTCGTGCAGTGCGCGAGTTCATTATTTTGCAGCCGGTTCCGTCACCATGCCAAGGCGCTCGATTCCGGCCCCCTTGATTTCAGCCATGGTTCGTACGACCTCGCCATAGGGCACTCCGGCATCGGCCTTCAAAAACACCTCTTTTTTTGCCCGGCTGGCAAACATGACCGACAGCCGCTGACGCAGGTCCCCCGCAGGAACCTCATCTTTATCAATAAAGATCTTGCCGTTCTTGTCAACCGAGACAACGACCGATTCCTCGGCGGGAGTCATGGCTTTCGTATCTGCCTTTGGCAGGTTGACCTGCACCCCCTGCTGCATCATCGGCGCTGTCACCATGAAAATCACCAGAAGCACCAGCATGACATCCACCAGCGGTGTGACATTTATTTCTGCCATCACGCCACGATTATTATTTTGTCCCCCCATGGCCATGATCTATTTCCCCGCGATATTACGCTGTACAATATTGAGAAATTCGGTGGAGAAGCTGTCCATTTCGTTTATCAGCACGCGGATTTTATGTTGGAAGTGGTTGTAGGCCATAACAGCCGGTATGGCAGCCACCAGGCCGATTGCGGTGGCAATCAGCGCCTCCGCAATACCGGGAGCGACCACCGCAAGAGAAGCGGACCCGGTTTTACCGATCCCTTCAAAGGAGGTCATAATACCCCACACGGTGCCGAACAGCCCGATGAAGGGGGATGTGGAGCCGGTTGTGGCAAGAAATGTCAGATACTTTTCAAGCCGGGTGATCTCGGAGTTGGTGGCCCGTCTCAGGGCACGGGAAACGTTTTCAACCCCCCCCAGATCGGTGCTGAGAGCACTGCCGTCACTCTTGCTGTCACTATCGACAACTTTTTTCAGTTCGCTGTACCCCTCGTTGAACAGGACCGTCAACGGTGAGTTGGCGAAGCGGTCAACCTGGGAAGCGATGGAGTCAAAGCGCTTGGATTTCCAGAAAAAATCCATGAACCGTTCTGATTCGCTTTTCGCACGCTGAACCTGAAAAAACTTGAACAGTATGATCGCCCAGGAAATCACTGAAAAGGACAGCAGCAGTAAAAGGACAAGTTTGACAACAATACCGGCGCCAAGAATTATGGCCACGTATGATACCTCCAGATGGGTTATAAGCGGGAAAAACGTAGTACTTTCAAACAGTCAAGTCAAGACAAAACAGATATGCCGAACGAACCGCCTAGCGCTCCGCCAGATGCTGTGCGAGGTGGTCAAGGATTGTGCCGGCTAACTGTTCCTTGGACATCAGCCCGCACTCGCTGCAGCTGCCATCCCGGAACAGCAGCAGTGCCCGATTCGTATCCACGTTAAAGCCGGCATCAGTCAGAGTCACATCATTGGCTACAATCATATCAAGATTCTTTTCACTCAGCTTCTTCTCAGCATTTGCAGACAGCGCATCGGTCTCAGCAGCAAAGCCGACCAGAAAGGGCCGGCGCTCCATCCCTCCCAGCCCGGCCAGAATGTCGGGGTTTTTCACTAGTTCCATGGTTACTGAGTCAGCCTTTTTTTTGATCTTTACACTGTTTCGCACCAGTGGACGGTAATCAGCCACCGCCGCAGCCTTGATGACGGCATCGCACCCAGCCACGCGCGCCATGACTTCACGCTGCATCTCGCCGGCAGTGGTCACATTGACGACCGTTACACCACCCGGAGCGGTCAGAGCGGTTGGCCCGCTGATCAGGAGCACCTGCGCGCCGCGTCTTCGTGCCGCACGTGCCAGGGCATAGCCCATCTTGCCTGAAGAGTGGTTGCTGATGTAACGGACCGGGTCAATCTCCTCGCGGGTCGGTCCTGCCGTGATCAGTAGCCTGAGTCCCGTCAGGGTTTTTTTTGTCAATGCCGTCACAGCACTCTCAAAAATGGCTTCCGGCGCGGCCAGCTTTCCGGCGCCTTCCCAGCCGCAGGCAAGAGTACCGCTGACAGGGGCCTCAAACAGATATCCCAGACGGCGCAGCTTCTGTTCGTTTTCCTGATAGATCGGATTGGTGAACATGTTGACATTCATGGCCGGGGCAAACAGCACCGGAGCTTTGGTGGCCATGACCGTCGTCGTGAGGATGTCATCGGCAATTCCGGCCGCAATTTTACCGATAACATTTGCCGTGGCAGGAGCGACAATAAACAGGTCGGCCCGGTCGGCAAGCGAGATATGTCCGATCTCCTGTTCCGCAATCAGGTTGAACAGTTCGGTGTGAACCGGGTTCGAGGAGAGGGTTTGAAAAGTCAGCGGGGTAATAAACTCCCGGGCGGCGCGGGTCATAATGACATGAACCTCCGCCCCGGCCTTGGTCAACAGGCGGAGCAGCTCAATCGCCTTATACGCCGCGATCCCGCCGCACACACCCAGAATTATTTTTTTGTTGTTGAGCATAGTGATAGCCCGCCTCAGAAATAAGGATTACAGCGTTTTTCGTGACCAATCGTCGTGTCAGGACCATGCCCCGGATAAGCGGTGACATCGTCCGGCAGGGTAAACAGTTTGCTACGGATAGACCCCAGGAGCTGCTCGTGTGACCCGCCCGGCAGGTCGGTACGCCCGATTGAATCGGCAAAAAGTGTATCGCCGGTTATCACCTTCCGCTCATTTTCAAAATAAAGGCAACACCCCCCCTGTGTATGACCGGGGGTATGGAGCACCTTCAGATGACATTCCCCAAAGGAGATCTCCATACCGTCAACCAGATAGGCGTCAGCCTCAGGAGAGTTTTCCCCCTGCACTCCGTACTTACGGGCTACCTCCGCCGAACGGCTCAGCATCGGGGCATCCTCCTGGTGGATCAGAAGTCTGGCACCGAAGGCTGCAAGGGCCTGACGGTTCCCCCCCAGATGGTCAAAGTGACCGTGGGTGTTAATAACCGTGCCGATCTTCAGTCCGTGACTCTGAACCAGGCTCAGGATCTGATCCACATCGCCCCCCGGATCAACCACAATCCCTTCGCGGCTTTTTTCGCACGCGACAATATAACAGTTAACTTCCAGCGGACCTACGGTTAGCGACTCAAATATCATAACACCTCTCGTTTACTATGCACCCGGATTACCTGGCACCCGGACGAAGCCGGGACCGTACAGATTATTGACATCCCCCGCATACATGCTACACTGCCCCATCATCAGCTGTACGTATCAGGAGAGCACGTCCATGAAAACAGCGGTTGTAGATTCGGAAAACTGTATCAGCTGCGGTCTTTGCATCTCGGTCTGCCCGACCGTGTTCAGATTTGACAATTCCGGCAAATCTGAATGTTTTGCCCCGGCCGGAGCCTCTGAAACAGAAATTCAGAGAGCAATTGACGGCTGTCCCGTCCAGTGTATCAGCTGGACTTAAAACCTGTAAAGGAGCACTACATTATGGAACGTTGGATCTGTACTATCTGTCAGTATGTTTATGACCCCGCCGTTGGCGATCCGGATCGTGGAATCGCACCAGGCACATCATTTGAGGATCTGCCCGAAGATTGGAGCTGCCCGCTCTGCGGCGCCGGCAAGGACGTTTTCGAAAAAGAGTAAAAGCAGCCGGGGCGGGCTTTCAGGCCCGCCCCACCCTGTTCCCCTTCAGAAAATCCGCCTCAAACCCCGCTTTTCAGCTCCGGCAGAATCGTTGTAATCGCGGTAAAAAGCTCATCAAGATCGGCCCGCGTCATATCACCCATGTGCGCAATACGGAAGGTCTCCCCCTTGATTTTGCCGTATCCGTCATCAAAGGCAAAGCCCGCTTCGCCCAGACTTTTTTTCAGAGCCGCCAGATCGATGCCGCGGCTGTTGCGACTGCAGGTTAATGTCTGTGAACGATACGCCTCGGCCGGAAACGATGCAAAGCCGCGCGCCGTCAACCAGCCGCGCACATACCCGGCAAGGTCTTCATGACGTGCCCAGCGGTTCTCCAGCCCTTCGGCAAACATCCGCTGCAGCTGGCAGTCCAGCGCATAGATCAGGGAGATGCACGGAGTTGACGGTGTATTGTTCTTGGCATCATTGGCAGCAAACTCCATAAAATCAAAATAATAGCCGCGCCCTTCCATGCCGGCTGCCCGCTGCAGCGCCTTTTCGCTGGCCGAAAAGACTGCAAGGCCGGGCGGCAGGGCAAACGCCTTCTGCACGCCGAAAATGCAGCTGTCGATACCAAGCTCCCCGACCGGTATCTTGAGAGCGCTCATTGACGACACCGTATCGACGATAAACATGACCTCGGGAAATTTTTGCATGACGGCAGCGATCTCCGGCAGGGGCGACATCACACCGGTGGAGGTTTCGTTGTGGATCATGGTCATACTGTCGTATTTCCCCGTAGCAAGAGCCTTTTCAACCGCCTCGGGGGTAACCGGACTCCCCCAGTCAAAACGGATGGCATCCGCCTGCTTGCCGCAGCGGAGTGTGACATCATGCCATTTGTCTGAAAACGCGCCGTTGCAGAAGTTGGCACAGCGCTTCCCGACCAGATTGCGGATGGCCCCTTCCATGACACCGAAGGCGCTCGATGTTGCCAGAAAAACCGGGTCATCGGTGAACATCAGTTTTTTCAAAGCGGCGGTGACGCGGCCGTGCAGCTCCGCGTACTCCTTCATCCGGTGCCCAATCATTGGCGAGGCCATGGCGTTCAGAATATCGGGATGGACTTCAACCGGTCCGGGAATAAAGAGTTTTTTATGCATGGCGGGCAACTCCGGTGCAGGGAAATTATGGTTCCTGAGGCGCTGTGAAGCTAGCAAATGGAGGTGATAAAGTCAAGATTCAGCACTGGCCGCCCACAAAGAGGCGGACGTCCGCAGTGTCAAGCCAATTTACCGGCATAATTTGCAATTGACGATAATGACCTCTATCTGTATAGTGGCGCGGTTTAATGGCACTTATTTATTGTACACTGGACTTTAGAGTTACAGCGCCACCTTTCCGCCGTAAAGGCGGGTCGTGTGGCGGTTATTTGATTGTCAAACCAACTTGAATTTATGCTGCCTTAG
>CAIOXL010000153.1 GCA_903862245.1 uncultured Geobacteraceae bacterium
TTGCCGGTGGAAAGTGAGCTTGATATGCCCCAGTACACCATCAAGCTCAACACATACGATCCGGCCATCGTAGAGGTTTTTGAGCGATTACGGAAAAGCAGGAAGCAGGCGGCATTCACCCATGAGGCGCTTAAGTATTTCCTTGCATCGGAGAAGGGGGTACAGGTGCTCGACCTCATGAGCCTAGACAATGTGTCATCTTTACAGCCAGCACACAAAGCCAATCCGGTTGAGTACCCCCAGGATTCAGTTCCCAAAGCACGGCGCGATTTTCCATCACCTACCTCCAATCTGGCAAAAGACTCTTGCTGTGATGTTATGGAAAAAATTCTGAAGTAGTCCCGGGAGAAATCTGATGACGGATGGTAACTGTCTCGAGAAAAGAAATGATGGCTCCATATTGGTCCCCAAAATGGCTAACCAAAATATACCCGGAAAAACATCCAAAAATGGATCAACTCGGAAGCGAATCGGCCGGGAATTTCTCTATATACATTTA
Organism: uncultured Geobacteraceae bacterium; assembly: GCA_903862245.1. Taxonomy (GTDB): domain Bacteria; phylum Desulfobacterota; class Desulfuromonadia; order Geobacterales; family Pseudopelobacteraceae; genus JACRCG01. The sequence goes on from CAIOXL010000153.1 coordinate 500, forward strand.
TGAAATAAATGTGATCTATAACAGACTTTAGGAAGGCTCGCACCATGCCATCAAAGAACGCTATCATTGCTTATCGCTTCCATGTTCTATCCGGACATCAGCAACTATTCGATCAGGTCGAGGATCGTATCTGCACAGCTTACCGAAAGGGGTTCTCCGTTGTTGAAATCACCAGAATCATCGGTTCAAAAAAGGCTGATTACGCCCACGCTGTTCTCGTAAAACATCGGGTAATCAACCAGGGGAAACGGGGCCGACCGGCAAAGGATTCCGTACCTCCTGTTCTGGCCACCTACCTTTCCAGACGATCACTCTCCTTTGCCAAATGGTGCGCCGGTTGGGTGTTCGACATTTGGGACGCGGGACATGCTATCAGAGAAAACGCTGATGGTCCGGTGCTGGATGCCGTACGGCGGGACTTTCCAGGATGCTATGTGAGGATGCTCAAGCTCAAGGAATACCCTGACTATGTCCACCCGCCACAATGTCCATCGAACAAACTGGAAGCCAACGTCATCTGGGATGATGAGGATCTCTGCTACCGCGCCGAAAAGATTGAGAACCGCACCGTGAGGGGATACGGGTTAAGCATGGAAGACGCGATCAGGAATCTCAAGGTGAGTCACAACTTTGGGTTGATGCTGGTTCGGTTGGAGGCAGGGTGTGGAATATCATGACCAATTTGGTTCAAGGAAGGCAAGACTCCCGGAACCTATGCAGAATTTCTTCGCAATTGACAATAACCCCCATGACAGCGGCTTGTCGAACCACAACTTTTATTTGTTGTTTCCGTTTTGTTTCCGTTTTGTTTGCCAGTTTTTCATACTGTCTCAGATTATTTCACATCATTTCAACGCCAAACGGAAACATAAACGGAAACAAAAGCCTCAAAGGCAAGAAAAAAGGACTTAACCATGATGGCTAAGTCCTTGAATTCTTTGGAGCGGGAAACGGGATTCGAACCCGCGACTTCAACCTTGGCAAGGTTGCACTCTACCACTGAGTTATTCCCGCTTGCGAGGCATCGTTGTATAGCAAATCAAAGCAGCAGTGTCAATGGTTTTTAGCACGCAGACGTTTTTTTGTGCGGAAAAAACGTGTCGCTATGACGCCAGGAGCCTGCGGTAAACCGAGACCAGTTGCTGCGATCTGGCATTCCAGGAGTGTTCCTTGACGGCGCGCTCCCTGAGCCGCCCGGAGAGTGACTTCAGCAGCTCAGCGTTGTGGATAGCTGCCAGTACCGTGTCGGCAAACAACGACGTATTGCCATGTTCCACATACATCCCGTCATCGCCAAGAATCTCCCGGTTGATCTGATTGTCGAACACCACCGTCGGCAGACCACAGGCGATGTAGTTGAACAGCTTGCCGTTGGCCTCCGTCAATGCCAGTTTCGGCGACACGGCAAGATCACCGGCACTCAGAAAGAACGGGGCGCGATCGTACGGCACCCGACCGGTAAAGGTGATTACATCAGCAATCCCCATGTCACACGCCTTTACCCGGTACTCCTCGTCCGGAAAACCCATGAGCAGAAACCGGATATCAGGATCTTTGGCCCTGATCAGGGAGATTGCCGCCAGAAGCAGATCGACCCCCTGATAGCGGTTGAACAGACCAAGATAGACCACCAGCTTTACGTCGGCAGGAATGCCAAGTTCACGGCGTGCCTCACTTTGAGAGTGCGGACGGAACTGTTCCGTATCAACGCCGTCAATCAGAGTGGCCGCCTTGCCGGGGTCAACATCCCAATCACGAATCAGCTCCTGACGCCCCTGCTCGGAACTTGCGATAATGAGGTCGGCGCGATGGTCGATACACCGTTCAAGCCGGGCAAAAATCTTCTTCAGGGGGGATGATTCACGGAAAAATCCGTGATTGAGTGATTCACCGCTCAAGCTCCCCTGATAATCGAACAGGAGCGGGAGGTGGAATATTCTGTGGAGCAGAGAACCGATCAGGGTTCCTTCATGCAGATGGGCGTGGAGCAGATGGGGGCGGAATGTGCGGATTTCGGAATACGTTTTCCAGAGCAGGAGCGCGTCAAGGTAGGGCTTGTGCCACGAAGGGCCGGCTTCCAGTTTGTTGTACCACGGGACCTGCGGCGTCCGCACCACGCGCACTCCGGGCATGTCACGGCCAAGGTGGTACGTCACGATACAGACTTCGTGCCCGAGTTTGGTCAGCGCCCGTGCTTCTTCATATATCCTGACATGACACCCCCTGTCGGCAAAATAGGGGGTCGGGGCGATCATGAGTACGCGGAGGGCGTCGTCAGCCAAGGTTTATCCTGTCCTTCACAACATAAATGGGCTTGCCCTGTGATTCAAAATAGGTTCTGGCGTTCAGTTCGCCCAACAGTCCCATGACGATGAACTGCACCCCCATGAACAGAAGAAAGCAGGTAATAATCAGCAGAGGGTTACGATTCATGCTGAGATGTTCAAACAGCTTCATGTACAGGGTCATGGCCCCGCTGCATACCCCGGCCAGTATGGTATAGACCCCCCACCGGCCGAAAAGCTGGATCGGCTTGGTGGAATACGACATCAGAAACTTAACGGTCATCAGGTCGAGAATAACGCGTAGAGTCCGTGAAATTCCGTATTTACTGACACCATGGAGGCGGGGACGATGATTGACCGGCAGCTCCATGACTCTGGCCCCGAACTGGCACGCCAGCGCAGGGACAAAACGGTGCATTTCACCGTACAGGTTTATCCCCTCCAGCACTTCGCGGCGATAGGCCTTGAGTGTGCAGCCGTAATCATGCAGATGCACGCCGGTCAGATAGGAGATAATTGCGTTTGCCAGCAGAGAGGGAATTTTACGGGTAATGAACGTATCTTTACGATCGCGCCGCCATCCTGAAACCACGTCGTATCCCTCATCAATCTTTTCAAGCAGGCGCGGAATATCGGCGGGGTCGTTCTGCAGGTCCCCGTCAATCGGAATGACCACGTCCCCCCGGGCATAGTCAAACCCGGCTGACATGGCAGCGGTCTGACCGAAGTTCCTGCGGAAGCGGATAACCTTGAGAGCGGGGTCCCCCGCTGCGAGTCGCGCGAGTTCGCTGTATGACCCGTCCGATGAGCCGTCATCAACCATGACGATCTCATAGTCACAGTCCATCCCCTTCAGCGTTGCGCTGAGCGCTGTATAGACCGCTTCCACATTGTCCTGCTCGTTATACACCGGTACAACTATGCTTATATCCACGTTTTTTCTCCATCAGTATGCTGCCGACCGGCGCATGAATGATTTATTTTCGCGTAAATGACGAACGGTTACTGTTGTGAAAACGGCTCACCCAGCCTCTTTAGCCGTCGTACCCGTACGGAGCTGTCATGAACCGGTGCCGGTTTCCCGTGCAGCAGCCCCCACAGCAGGCCGACTCCGTTTGTGCAATGCATAAGCGGATACAGGAGCGGAAGCAGCAGCGCAGACAGGCTTCCGCTCCGCAGCAGCAGAGCGAACGAGCTGGCCAGAGCCGCGCACAGGTATATCACGAGAGGGGCAAGTACGAATACATACTTTATGCAGAGAAGGGCCAGAACCAGATATGCGACAAAAAACAGCGGCACAAAGCTCGTCAGGGAATATGACGATGTAATGAGCGTCTGCTCCCCCCTGCCCCGCCCGTAACTGAACATCTGCCGGACAAACGCCTTCAGATTTTTGCGCTGGCTGCGGTACACGACCATGGCGGGGTTGTGGATCAACCGGTATCCGGCGGCTATGACCCGGGTCATGAACTCGTTTTCCTCATTGGGATACAAACGTTCATTAAACCCGCCAAGCTCGATGAACAGTGACCGACGCACGGCAAGATTGCACAGGATCAGCTCTTTGTCCGTTGTCTCACGGGTGACGCCGACCGCCCGGTAGCGCCTGTTTACGGCGCCGGATCCAAACGCTGAAGCAAGCGCATACCCAAAAAGCTGCTGCAGCCGGCTGTCATCAGGAGGGGTAATGGACGGACCGCCGACAACCGCCACTGTCGGATCACTCATGGCTTCGAGACACCGGGCAAAGTTTTCAGCGCTGGTCAGCGAATCGTCATCCAGAAAATACAGGACATCACCGACCGCCTCCCGTGCGGCACAATTACGCTGCTGACTCGGCGCACTTCCTTCGGCGAGCAGGACTTCATACCCCGGGTCATCCGGCAGGATCGCTTGCAGCTGCCGGCAGGCGGCGACATACCCACCCGGCTTGACGGGAATTATGACAGAAAACGTACTCATACGGCACTCCCGGTGCGTCAGTTACCGGCAACATCTTCAGGCTCTTCAGGCAAAATAAAAGCGGGTGAATACCGTTTGATATTCACCCACCAGATACGAGCGTGCAAGCGGGGTCTGCCCTCGCTACATCTTTGAACTGCCGTAACTGTGCAGCCCGGAGAGGAACAGATTGACCCCGAGGTAGCAGAAGATCGTCGCCGCAAAGCCGATGACTGAAAGCCAGGCAGCACGTTTGCCGACCCACCCTTTCGTAATACGGGCATGGAGAAAGGCGGCATATACAAACCAGACAATCAGCGACCATGTTTCCTTGGGGTCCCAGCTCCAGTAGGTGCCCCAGGCATAGTTGGCCCAGGCGGCGCCGGTGATGATGCCAAGGGTCAAAAGCGGGAAGCCGATCATGATGGAACGGTAGTTAAGGTCATCCAGCACTTTCAGGGGAGGAAACAGGGACATGAGACCGCCGGCCTGTGCCGAGGAATCATTGCCTTCAACAGCGGTCTTGATCAGATACATGATGGAAATCCCGCAGGCGACCGCAAAGGCGGCATAGCCGAGGAAGCAGGTGATGACGTGGTACAGCAGCCAGTTGCTCTGCAGCGCCGGGACCAGCGGCTCAATGCCGGTATTCATGCCGAGCTGCGCCCAGGCCATGCCAAGCAGTGCAAACGGTACGACAAACGCCCCGACGATACGGTATTTGTAGCGCATGTCTATGTAGGCAAACAGCAGAACAATCGTCCAGGAGAAGAAGACGATCGACTCATACAGGTTGGACATGGGGGCATGGCCGACACCCATATCGTAGGATTCCTTCCAGCGCAGAGCGATGGCTACGGTTTGCACGATCAGACCGGCATAGGCGATGAAACTGCCGGCAAGGCCGAGTGATTTGTTCTTACTGGCCAGGAACGCAAAGAAAACGACCGTTGAGATCAGATATGTAAATGTTGTGATATTGAAAAGCATTGAACTGGTCATAAAAGGGGTAACCTCCGTTAGATTTTAATATCGTGGAACTTTTCAGAAATGTCTTCGAACTGCATTTGAAACGCTGCCTGATTTTTACTGGCATTGCCGTACATACGGGCATGCCCTTTTGTTACAACCACCCAAATCCGTTTATGCGACATGAAGAAAGCGATGCCGAGACCGATCACCATCAAGGTGCACCCCAGCCATACCACCCAGACACCCGGATCTTTGGCAACCTGCAGACCGGTGTACTGTTTGGCGCTTGTCCCTTCATAGCCGAAGATCAGAGCATCCCCCCGCTGGGCATTCACTTCAGGGAAGTTTTTAAACGCAATGAACGTCTGCGGTTCCGCCCCTTTTCTCGTTACTTCAATACGAGCAGCCGGGCCGGAGAATCCGGGAGCAAACTGACGCACCTCCTGAGTTGCCTCAAGCAGCTTAAAGACCGTGCCATCCTTCAGGGTAACTGCAACGCCTTCCTGAACAGTGAGCTTTTCCGGTGTCCCGCCGCTGCGGGGAGTCACGGAGATGTAGTGTTCGCTCCCTTCACTGGCCTGACCATAACTGGACTGATAAAAGGTGATCCCCTTGTAGGTCATCGGCTCATTGACTATAACCTTCACCTGTGAAAAACCGGGGACCGGTTTACCGTTTTCAGTGACGGTCAAAATGCTCCTGAATTCTTTCGGAGCGCCGGTAGGATAAAATTCCACGCTGAACTTTTCACAAAGGACTTCAAAGCCGAGGGGAATTTTCTGGCCGCTTCTCCCCTCGAATGAATTGATGCGTGAACCTTCTACAATGGTGACAAACCCTTTGTAGCCGGCAAGTGAGCCGATTATTGCGCCGACGAAGATCACCAGGATGCTTAAGTGAACAACATACACACCCAGACGGCACCAGGCGGTTTTCTGTGCAAAAAGATGATATTCACCATTATGTTCCGTGATTACCGGGCTGGAAAATTCTTTTCCGAGAAACTGGGCTACCTGCTCCTTCGCTTTTTCCAGCGAGCCTGAAAAGGAAAGTTCTCTTTTCAGCGGAAAGGAGTTGCGCTGTCCCTCCCCAAGGACAAGCTGCGGTTCACTGATAAACTTGAACACGTGCGGCAGACGCTTGATTGAGCAGGAGATAAGATTCAGGCTGAATACGTACAGCAGGGTAATGAACCACCAGGAGTGGTACATGTCAAAAAAACCGAGTTTGGAGTAGATCTGCAGCTTGGCCGGGCTGATCTGGGCAACGTACTCGGGCGGCAGGGCCCCCTGGGGTAGAATTGTGCCGATTATGGAGGTCAGCGCCAGCGAAATCAGCAGAAAGAGGGTGAGCTTCAGAGAACAGAATAAATCCCAGACGATGGTGGTAAAGTTTCGTTCAGTAGTTGCCAAAGGGAATCTCCATTACGTGTAATTTACAATTGCGGGTCAAGGATGTTGCTGCCCCTGATTTCATCCCTGATGCGAATTGGTTGCCGGATGCACGGGCTGTCGGTACTCAATGTAATTTATCAAGTTTGGAACCATACCCCAAAACCCAAAAAAATTGCACCACTTTTTTCACACTCCATCCATTTCATTCTGTTCTGCAGTGACCTCTTCCCGTTCTGAAATCACGGTGCCTGCTCGCACAATACCCGATCTCCCGCTTATACCATCCTCTTCCTGAAGGAGTGGGCAGGATGAGGCGGGAGTTCAGTACTCATCAGATTTTTTATTGACAATATTGGCGCGGAACTGATATCTCAACCACAGTTTCCTCACAGAAACACCCTACATACATATTCTTATCGAGAGCGACTGAGGGACTGGCCCTGTGACGTCGCGGCAACCAGCCTTCCGGCAAGGTGCTAATTCCAGCGGAATCGTACGCGGTTCCGGGAGATAAGGAAGAGCGCTGTCCAGCAGATCCTCTTCCGCACCCCGGAAGGGGATTTTTATTTTGGAGGGCATCATGAACATTGCAACCCAGGCGGTGCAGATCGGACTTGAGTGGGATACCCGTACCGGCGCGGTCACCGTACCGATTTACCAGACCGCCACCTTCAGGCATCCGGGGCTCGGTCAAAGCACCGGCTATGACTACAGCCGCTCGGGCAATCCGACCCGGCAGGCGCTGGAAGACGGTATTGCCCGCCTTGACGGGGCCGCCCGCGGTTTTGCCTATTCATCCGGCATGGCAGCCATCGCCAACCTGCTGCTGCTGTTCAAATCCGGCGACCACCTGATTGTAACCGAAGACCTGTACGGCGGCACCTGCCGCCTGTTTGACAAGATATTCACCCAGTACGGCCTTTCCTTCAGCTATGTGGACACCAGCGACATAACGGCCGTGACAGCCGCTCTGCAGCCGACAACCAGAGCCGTTTTTGTCGAGACCCTCACCAATCCGCTCCTCAAATTTGCCGACCTTCGGGCAATCTCGGCGTTGTGCACCGGCAACGATCTGCTGCTGATAGCCGACAACACCTTCCTGACCCCCTACCTGCTCCGCCCGCTTGACCTGGGTGCGGACATCGCCGTCTACAGCGCGACCAAATATCTGGCCGGGCATAATGACACCGTTGCCGGAGTGGTCACGGTGAAGGACCCGCAGCTCGCCGAGAAAGTATATTTCCACCAGAACTCCGTCGGTGCCGTTCTCGGGCCGCAGGATGCCTGGCTGACAATCCGTGGCATCAAGACCCTCGGGGTCAGAATGGACCGCCAGCAGGAAAATGCCGGACGGATTGCGGAATGGCTGGCAGCCCATCCCCGCATCACCAAGGTTTATTACCCCGGCCTGCCGGGACACCCTGACCATGCCCTGATGAAGCGTGACTCCGGCGGTTTCGGCGCCATGATCGCCTTTGAGGTTGACCGCCACGAGCTGGTGGAGCAGATCCTGCTGAAGACCCGCCTCATTTCGTTTGCCGAAAGCCTGGGCGGGGTGGAAAGCCTCATAACCTTCCCGGAGGTGCAGACCCATGCCGACATTCCCCCGGAACTCCGTGCCAGACTCGGCATCAACAACGTACTGCTCCGCCTGTCGGTAGGTATTGAGGAGTGCCATGACCTGATTGAGGATCTCCGTCAGGCTCTTGAAGGATAAAGGAGAACAGCCATGAAACGCGCAACACAACTGATCCACGGCGGCCCGAACGTTGACCCGCAGACCGGAGCGCTGGGGGTGCCGATCTACCAGATTTCCACCTACCGCCAGACCTCCGTTGACCACTTCAGCAAATATGACTACGCCCGGGGCGATAACCCGACCCGCGAAGCGCTGGAAGATACAATTGCCGTGCTGGAGGGGGGCACCCGCTGCCTGGCGTTTGCCTCCGGCATGGCGGCGATCGCGACGACCCTGATGATCTTTTCCCCCGGCGACCATCTGGTCGTCTGCGACGATGTGTACGGCGGCGCCTACCGGGTATTGTCGACCATTTTCAGCAGGATGGGAATTTGCTCCACCTTTGTGGATGCCACCGATCTGACGGCGATTGAAGCGGCCATCCGCCCCGAAACAAAGGGGATCTATCTTGAAACGCCGTCAAATCCGCTCCTGAAGGTCACCGACCTGCGCGGCGCGGCTGAAATCGCCCGCCGGCACGGCATCATCACCCTGGTGGACAACACCTTCATGACCCCCTACCTGCAGCGGCCGCTGGAACTGGGCTGCGACATCGTCCTGCACAGCGGCACCAAGTTCATCAACGGCCACAGCGATGTCCTGTGCGGCTTTGCCGTCGTCAGGGACAAGGAGCTGGGGCAGCGGATCCGCTATATCCAGAATGCCTTCGGCACCGGCCTCGGCCCGCAGGACTCGTTCCTGACCCTGCGGGGTGTCAAAACCCTCAAGGTCAGGATGGACCAGAGCCAGCAGAACACCCACACGGTCATCGCCTGGCTGCAGCAGCATCCGCGCGTCACCGCCGTCCATTATCCGGGGCTCCCCGAGCATCCCGGCTACACAATTCACGCCGCCCAGTCCGACGGGCCGGGGGCGGTCTTTTCCTTTGAACTTGATTCCTATGAAACAACCAAGCGGCTGCTGGAAAACTCTCACCTGGCAGCCTTTGCGGTCAGCCTCGGGGGGGTCGAGAGCATCATCTCCTATCCGGCTAAAATGTCCCACGCCTCGGTGCCGAAGAGTGAGCGGGAGCGCAAGGGGATTACCGACACGCTAGTCCGTCTCTCCGTGGGACTGGAAGACCCGGACGACCTGATCGACGATCTCCGGCAGGCGATCGGCTAGCCTGTGCAGATCCGGGTCAACGAACAGGCTGTCATCAGCGAAGCGGGGCTGACGCTCGGGGGGGCAGCAGAGCGTCACAAAGCGGGTGCCGACGTCTGTATCCTGAACGGCTTTCCGGCCTCCGGGGATACGGTGCTGCACGACGGTGACGAAATTTTTCTGATCCGGCGCGGCGAAATCCCCACGGCAGAAGAGCTGGAGGCGCTGATGGCGGCCCGGCACACCCCCGGCGTCCACTCCTGCCTGAAGCGGGCGACCGTCGGCATCGCCGGCGTCGGCGGACTCGGCTCGGCGGCAGCGGTGGCCCTGGCGAGAATCGGCGTCGGCCGTCTGGTGGTTGCCGATTTTGATGTTGTGGAGCCGTCAAATCTCAATCGGCAACAGTACTTTACCGATCAGATCGGCCGCTATAAAGTTGAGGCTCTGGCGGAGAACCTGAAGCGCATCAATCCGTATGTTACAGTTGATGCGCACTGCCTGCAGGTCACCCCGGAGAACATCCCGGCACTCTTTTCCGACTGCCGGGTTGTCATAGAAGCCTTTGACCGCGCCGACATGAAGGCCATGCTGGTAAACACTCTTCTTGAAACAGTACCGCACTGCACTGTTGTCGCCGCTTCCGGGCTGGCCGGATACGGGCCGAACAACACCATCGCGACACGCCGCGTATCGCAGCGCCTGTATCTGGTCGGTGACGGCGTATCGGAAGCCGCTCCGGGCAACGGGCTGATGGCGCCCCGTGTCGGCATTGCCGCATGCCAGCAGGCCAATCAGGCGGTCAGAATTCTTCTGGGGGAAGAGGAATGAGCATCATTGCCGTAGCCATGAGCGGGGGGGTTGATTCCTCCGTCACCGCCGCCCTGCTGAAACAGCAGGGGCACACGGTGATCGGCATCACCATGCGCCTCTTCACCCCGCACAGCAACGGCAGCGGCTCAGCCGTCCACGACGCCGCCCTGGTCGCGGAGCATCTGAAGATTCCCCATTACGTGGCCGACTTTACCCCGGATTTCAGCAGGCTGATTATCGGCGATTTTATTGAAGAGTACCGGCAGGGTCACACCCCCAACCCGTGCGTCCGCTGCAACCGCTACATAAAATTCGGCATGCTGCTGGAAAAAGCACGGGAACTGGGGGCCGAGCTGCTGGCCACCGGCCATTACGTCAGAAAGAGCGTCGATCCGGACGGCACCTGCCATCTGAAAGTTGCCGAGAACGCCCGCAAGGACCAGTCCTATTTCCTCTACACGCTGACCCAGCAGCAGCTCCGCCAGGTCATGTTCCCGCTCGGCACCATGGTCAGTAAAGATGACGTGCGCCGCCTGGCACGGGAGTTCGCTCTTCCGGTGGCGGAAAAAAGCGACAGTCAGGAGGTCTGCTTCATTCCGGGCGATGATTATGTCGCCTTTCTGGAAAGCAACGGTGTCTCGGACGCTGCGGATGGCGACATTATCCATCTGAACGGAACAATTGTCGGACGCCACCACGGCACCCACCGGTATACGATCGGCCAGCGCAAAGGGCTGGGCGTGGCCTGGAGCGAACCGCTGTACGTCACGAAGATTGATGCCCCGCGCAATGTGGTACTGGTGGGGGAACAGCAGCATGTTTATGCGGACGGCCTGCAGGCGGAAGAGGTCAGCTGGGTCATTGCTCCGGAAGGGGATGAATTCTCCGCCACCTGCAAGATCCGCTACCGCCACCAGCCGGTCCCCTGCCGGGTACGGCTAACCGAGGGAAACAGCTGTGACGTACGCTTCGAACAGCCGCAGAAAGCGGTGACGCCCGGACAGGCACTGGTCTTCTACCGGGGAGACGAACTGCTGGGCGGCGGCCGGATCGTCCGTTCATGCAGCGGGAATCATGTTCAGGAGGGACCATCATGCGCATCAGTCTGACCAGCCTCTGCCTCATTGCGTTGACAGCCGGACCCGCAGCAGCAGCAAGCTCAGTTACGTTCTACCGGGATGGCGCCCTGCTGCATCAGGAGGCCGGGGCGGTGAAAGGCGTGATTGACCTTCCGCTCCCCGCCGCCATTCTGGACCACACACTCACCGTTATCCCGGCCCCCGGCACCACGATTACGAGTGTCGAAACCCGCACCGCCGGATCAGGGGGGGGACTGAACAGGGAACTCGAAGCACTGACCGAGCAGCGGCAGCGGCTGGAAGACCGTTTACAGGCGCTGGAAACCCGCGAAACTATTTTTACCTCCGCAGCCAAGTCGCAGAGCGCCAAAGCACCGCGAAAAAGCAAAACCAATCCGGACCCGCTCCAGGCAATCCGTCAGGGCACTGATTTTGCCATTGCCCAGCTGGAGGCGGTCTATACAGCCCGCCGCAAGACAAATCAGGAAATCAGGAAAATCGACACTCTCCTTGCCGCCGCCAGAAAGAACAGCCGTCCGGCAGACAAATCAGTGAATATTACGGTCACGCCGCCGCGCGGCAGGGTGACACTCCGCTATGCGACCACAGAGCAGGGGTGGCAGCCGCAGTACACCATGCACCTTAACGATAACGGTCCTGCCCGCCTGCAGCTCTCTGCCCGGGTCACAGCACAGATGCGCGGCTTCCAGACCCGTGTGTCCCTGGCATCACTTGCCGAAAGCACCGGGGGGACAACCTTCCCGGCCCAGTCAGGCAGTGCCGTGCTGGGCAGCTATCAATTACCTATAGTCCAGGAGCCGTATTCAGAAGGGCTTTTCAACACGTTTTCCGGCACGATCACCAATACCAGCGGGCTCTATCTTCCCGCGGGGGAATCGGCGTTGTTCCGGGGGGGGACCTACCTGGGCAGAGTGCGCTTCGACGGGCTTTCGTCGGGGAGGAGTAAACATATTACGTTGGGAAATTGATCCGGGCAGGGCATTGAAAAGGCCGGGCGCACAAAAAAGAGCGGCTTACGATTTGAATCGTAAGCCGCTTTGTTAACGAGATACATACGACCGCAATGGACAACTTCCGGCTCTAAAGACACAAACGTATCCGGTTCTGCGCCCTTATAATTACTTATTTATGCGTTGGGTGAAGCTGAATGCTGAAATCTGTCTGGTCGAGGTCCCACGCACCGGGAGACATCAAGCCGACGACCGGAACAAGCAGACAGAGAGTGCCAACAACATCCCACTTACCGGCAGTACTCAAATGATAATCAATCGTTTTTGAAAACGTTTCGTGACCTTCTTTTGTTGCTTCAAATACTACCTTTGAATCACGCCTTACATCCACTTTAGACGGGCAGGTAACCCTGTCACCGTTCACCTTCACAACCAGGTCTTGCTGTGAACACGTGATGTTTATCGTTTGTTTATCAGGCCTCGCCAAAGAACAACCCGATGCAACGACAGCCACAATCAACATTCCAAATAAAATTTTCATTCTACCTCCCGTTTTTTTCTTGATGTATAGCAGGAATACAGCTCCGTAGGTCAAAATACTTTACAGTGACGTGGTTTCGATGCCGACAGGAGCGATTTATGCCTCCAGCGTATCAAGATTGGTGTGCCTGGTTCTTTGGAGAGCCAGACAGCAGAAAAGGGGGGCAGGCTGCACCGAGAATTGATGAAACGCTTCAGGCGATGCCGGAACCTGCATAGCGAACAGTGGACGGGATCAGTTCAGGAAGGATGGCCAACAGGGTATTGAATAGAGTTCGGCTCTCCGGGGAGAGTCGGCATGAAGATCATGGAGAATTCTCCCGGCTGCGCCTGAATTCCATCCGCAGGATATTCCGGTCGTTTTCACGACGGTAGCTGACGCCGTCCGACAGCGTGCGGATGAAATATATTCCCAGACCGCCGACCTGCCGATCCATGATGTCGAGCGTTGTGTCCGGGTCGGGAAGTGACAGAACATCAAACGGCTTGCCTCTGTCCGCCATTTCCAGCACCAGCGAATCCTCACCAGCCACGCAGGATATTTCCACATCTCCGTCACCATCCAGATAGGCATAGCTGCAGATATTAACAAAAGCCTCCTCAAGCGCAAGCAGCAGGCCGAATTTCTTTTTGGCGGGCAGGCCGAAAAGGTCGGCGCACTCCTCGACAAATTCGTTCGCACCGTTCAGGTTCTCAACCCTGGCGGCTATACATTTCGTGTCGGTTCCCATGACCATTCATGCCAGAGCGGCAAGGGAGGCGGCCACCGTGGCGTCCATCTGGAAAATGGAGCCGAAACCCGAGATATCGAATACCTCTTTGACGGTCCCCTCCACAGTGGCAAAACGAACGAGCCCCCCTTTTGCCTTCAGCAGTTTTGCCGTAACCAGCAGTCCGCGCAGCCCTGCGCTGCTGATGTAGTCGAGGCCTGCGAAGTCAATCACCAAACGGATAGAGCCGCCGGCAATCAACTGCTGCACTGTCGCTTCATACTCAGGCGCGGTGACCGCATCAAGCCTGCCTGTTATGGTTACTACCGTTGCATTTGCCTCATTCCTTGTCTGAATTTCCATAGTTCTCTCCTTTTATTGTGCAGCAACTTCCGTATGCCGCGGTTTCCCGGTAGGTAAGCGCGACCATGAGTAGCGGGGGGTTGTGACCGACCCAATTGTTCAAGAACAAAGTCATGCATTGATTTGTGTGACGAAACATAATTCTGTTCCTTATCTGCGCATTTTTGTCAAAAAACAAGTCTGTAATTAGCAGATTCCCGAGCAGATTGAAACGGAGGCTTTCCCAAAGCGTGAAACATCTATGACGACTCGGAACCTGCTGTTGAAACGGCGGATTGACCGGTATCCAGCGGATGACAGGCAGTGAGGGATGGACCCTGCAGCGGAGAAGCAACAGAGTTCCTGCCACAAAGAAGTATTCCAGTATATGTCCGAAATATATTTTATCTTTCTCATTGGCAAAGCTTTATTATGCATGCTAGCATTTGCACCCTAAAATTTATTTCTTATCACAATCAGCTCGTTGTGAGAACTAAACCCCCAGTCGGTTCGAAATACATTTTAGGCTTTATAACCGCCATACAACTGTTCATGGCGTTATCTATTCACACTCTGCACACAAAATTCCAGTCACTTTGTGGTTGTTATCGAATTGAGGGCAAACCCCTCAAAATCCAGGTTGGAGGAGTTACGCATGAAAAAACGGTTGAGTGGAGTACTGGGGCTGGTGTTGGTGTTGGCGATGGGTTTTGCAACGATTGTTCGTGCCGAGGACGATTATAAAAAGTTTGGCGTACGCGTCAGGGCACTGTATGTGATGCCGTCTGAAACGTTCGACTCTGCTCTCAGCGTGTTAGCGCTCAAGCTGAGCGACAACATCATTCCTGAACTCGATCTGGAATATTTTTTATTGAAGAATGTTTCTGCAGAATTGATTTTGGGCGTCACCAAACATGACATTAAATCGGGTGGTCAGGCAGCCGGCTCCACCTGGCTGCTCCCTCCCACACTTACGGTCAAATATCATCCACTGGCCGGTGGCTCAATCAGCCCCTATGTCGGAGCTGGCATAAATTATACCATCCCATTTGAATCCCAATTTAATGCCGTCCCTGATTTCAAAATCGACAACAGTTTCGGCTGGGCCGCTCAGGCAGGTGTTGACATCAAGATCAAAGAGAATCTGTTTTTCAACCTGGACTACAAGTACGTCAATGCCGACACCAAGATTACGGTTGCCGGCACGAAATACAAATTGGACCTCAATCCGAATCTGTTCGGTATCGGGGTAGGCTACCGTTTCTGATAAGGCTCTGCGCCTAAACGGAATGGTGACGTTCCGTTTAGGCGTAAGGTTGACAATCAACCGTACGGCTCAAACTGCTCGTATGAATAGCCTCCGCTGGTTTCGTTGGCCGTTTTTGCACATTGCCCATTCCGATCAGGCCCCTTCCATTGTATCCCCATTGATATAATTCCCTTAAAATCTGGCTTGACATGTGCTACAAATTTCTCCGGGAGGCGGGTTTACGCCTGCAGGATTCCTTGTGCGGAGAACAGCCATGATTCGAGCCATCGTAATTGTCATGATTTTTACAGCTTCTGCGGCGCTTGGCGCACCGCAGACTCCATCCGCTCCGGTTCTGTCCACCGGACCGGATGAACGTATTATCCAGACACCGAAGAGTGCAGAATGGGAAGGAGAGTGGGTTTCCGTTTCCTCACAGGTCGATCATCTGGACCGGATGGGGCTCTTTCAAAAGGCTGCGGCCGCAGCAAAGGGGCCTGTCGCTGAAGACATCAAACAGGCATTTTTGAAACGCTTCCGTTCAGATATGGGCAGGGTCAAAATTTCCTCGGGGCGCTTCACCTTTCTGTCGCCCGACGGTTCAACCGTTATCGGCGCCGCGCAGTACACCTATGACGGATTTGTGGAACAGATGAGCGAGGGGCGGGAAATCCAGTGGCACCGGTTCATCTTCGCCGGCGGTTACAACAAATATCCGGTACTGGTCTGTTCAGAGCCGTATGGGATGCTGGGCCAATGGATGATTGTTCATGGCGATTCCGTCGTCAAGATGAAAACCGGACGTTACGACGCCATGGCAGAGCAGGCTATGATGCTCCCCGCCGATCTCTCCGCCGAAGCCATCGGTGACGCTCTTGATACACCGGAGTTTACCGCCTTCCTCCTGACGCTGCCGATCTCGAAAAAGAGCGAGGGGGGGGGGGCCCCGTGAAGGCTGCAATCCGCGCGATCCGGTCCTTGTTGATCGCCGCATCCTGTTTCGGGCTCACAAACTGTTCAGTTATCCAGCCCGCCCTGACGATAGATATGAAGGACCGTATCTGCAACCGGAGCGGTGACATCAAAGAGGTGGCGGCTGCGGAAACCATCCATCGCGTGAATCAGGGTATCATTGAGGGGAGCAACTGGACGTTCGAAAAGGCGGGAAACATTTTCCTGGAGGTGCAGGTCAGAATAGCCGCCCCCGGCGACTATGAAATCGCGCTGGATTTTCACGAACCGTTCGAAGATCTTCAGATGCGCTCTTCGCTGGGGGTTGTGCAGGCGGGCAAAAAAGAAACCTTCCGCGTCGGTCCCCTGCCCCATGATTTTACCGGGGCCAGCTTTGCCGAAGTTTCCCTCCTTCTGATGAAAAAAGAGACCGGCGGCGAAGCGCTCCTCATCGATGAAGTGGACACATATTTCCTCCGTGATAGCGATCAGGTCAACGATGCCGCCCTGAAAGGGCTTGATACCCGCGGCCTCTCGTCCCAGGCGCTGCTGGACATGTATGCCCCCATCCTGAAAACAGATATCATCACCAATCCGAACACGGGCATCGTCTATATTGATTTACCCCCCAAGAATATCGCCGCCATCCTTGCCGGTCCGCCTCAACAGGGGGGGAAAGAACAGGCGATGATCAAAAGCGATCTTTGGCAGGATCAAGTTTTTTCCGAAGTGCCGACATCGGCTCACCGGCAGGAATTCAACGGCCGCAAGGACGATTATTTCATTGACCTCCCACAACCTTTTGAAAGTATTGCTCACCCCTGGCGGGACATCGTCACCCGTTATCCCAACGCCCTGTATGGCCGGCTCGTCAGGACCCCGCTTCTCTGGGACGGCACCCGGCACCCGGATGCCGTCGTCCTGCAGTACTGGCTCCCCTATTACGTCAATCACCTCTCTATCCTGAAAACCGACAGCCAGGGAAAAAGCTGGATATGGGGCGCGGGCAACTATCACGAAGGAGAGGCGGAAAACATCGCCGTCATCCTCATCCCGGGGCCTCACGGCCTCAAGCCGCTGGGCGCGGCGTATGCCAAGCATTTCAAAGGGACGGCCGAATCATGGGAAAATGTCAGAAAACACGCGCCGGACGGGATTCCCACAACGCACCCCGTTGTCTATGTGGCCAACGGTTCCCATGCCTCGTTCTTTTCCCCCGATCCGGGTGAAACGTCATGCGGAAACGGCGTCGATGCCGTTATGCATAGCGGCGGAGGGTTCTGGTATGGTGACAAGGATTTGGGGAAAGTCAGGATGATGCCGCGCGTCAACGAGATAAAATTCGGGGATGAGTTTGATTTTCTTCTGTTCACGGGGCGTTTTGGAGGATCTTACATCAAAGGTGCGGTGAACGCATTTAACCGCAGCCCCTATATGTTCCCGTATGTCCTGTATCCGAAGTTCTCGATCACCGGGAGCTGGGTTGCCGGTTCCGGTTACAACCGGTGGATAGATCCTGCCGCAGAAATCCAGTATCAGGCAACGATCCCGTCAAAACTCGGATACGACAACCGCAAAGGGCAATTCCACTTTGAAACTGCCACTGTCCACACCACTCGCGAACCAGGGCAGATCCGCATTGAGGGGTTGGGCTTCGTCTTCGAAAAGGGAGGCAAATCTCCTGTGGAGCAGGTAGCCCTTTTTTTCCGAGATCGGTCAGGATTGCTCCAGAAGCTAGCGTCTTTTAACGCTGACGGCAAGCTCCCTTCACCGATGTATCTCCCCGCACATGCGGTTCTAAACGGCACAATCGAACTCGTTGCCTGCGACATAGTGAACCCGCCGTCACCCAAGCCGCCGCTCCCGCAGGATGCGTTTCAGGGGGTTTTTGAATCCTTTCTGACGACAACGACAATTTTGGAGATACTGTAACGTATTCCACCCTCTGAGGTTAAATATGACTATGCTCCCAGAAAAAACAACGGGTGTGCAATTCGGCTTTACTACAAATTTGATTGTAGTGGCCATCTGGGTACTCCTGATGGTCTCTTCCGCTGCGTCTGCCGCTGGTGATTTCAGTTCAGCACCAAAGGAGCTTGTCATGATTTCAGAGGTTCAACGTAATGAAGGGGTTTTTCAGTATGTGCGAAGGACCGGCAACGGAACATTCAATCATCCCCTGTATCAGCAGATTATCGGCGCAGCCAATGAATTCAAGGAGGGTGACGCAGCTGTCGGGGTGGCAGCGCGCGATCAAAAGACCCGCCTGCTTGCCCGTCAATTACTGGCAAAAACAACCATCCGGGAGCTGCATGAAACCCCGCTCTTTACGGATGTACAGCAGGCGCTTCTCTGGAGCGATATCGATAATTCCGCCTACCAGCGCATACAAGGGTGGAGCATTGGCGATCTGAAACGCTTTCTGCTGACCCGTCCGGAACATGAAATCAAAAACATCATGCCCGGTCTGAACAGCGATGTAATCGCGTGCGTCGTCAAATTGATGAACAACGCAGAACTGATTCAGGTAGGGCAAACGGTTTTCAACCCTCTCCCCGGCGGCAATATCGGCGCCAGGGGGTATCTGGGCGCTCGAATCCAGCCGAATTCTCCCACCGACAATCCTGAAGAGATCATCTGGCAGGTGTTTAACGGTTTTTCCTTTGCCGTAGGTGATGTTGTGCTGGGGACGAACCCGGTGGACAGCGCACCTGATTCGGTAAAGGTGGTCGAGCTGGCTCTCAAAGATGTTGTAGAAACATTCGGCTTGAAGGGAACACTGCCCTGGAGTGTGCTCGCGCATATTGATGTACAAAACCAGGTGGAGAAGAACCACCCGGGTTCCACCGATCTTTTCTTCCAGAGCATCGCCGGAGTGGAAAACGCCAACAAAACCTTTGATATCTCCGTCAGCAAAATGATGACCTACGCGGCCGGAAGAACCGGGACATTCGGGCTTTATTTTGAAACCGGTCAGGGCGCTGATTTCACCAATGGTCACGGCAATGGTTTTGACATGGTGGTACATGAAGCGCGTAAATACGGCTTTGCCAGGGCGATGAAACAGAAGATCGCCAGCGTGACAACCGATGGTAAGGGCGCTTGGGTCATCCTGAATGATGTGGCCGGCTTTATCGGTCCCGAAGTGTTCCGCACCAGAGAGCAACTGGTACGCACCTGCCTGGAAGATATCGTCATGGGCAAACTGCATGGCCTGGCAATCGGTCTCGATATCTGCACCACCCTGCATATGTCGGTTTCACTTGATGATCTGGAGTGGTGCCAGGATCAGATCATGCCTGCCAATCCAGCCTATCTGATGGCACTGCCAACCAGGAACGATCCGATGTTGAGCTATCTCACCACCTCTTTTCAGGATCATGTGCGCATCAGGGAAAAGTTCGGCTACAAAGTGAATGATGCCATGTGGGCGTTTTTCAAAAGGATCGAGGTCATCGACCGGAACGGAAAACCGACCAAACATTTCGGCGACTCACTATGGGTCTATTACCAGTACCGGAAGCTGAAGGGAGATCAGCGATCGCAGGAGGAAATCTATACGGAAGGGCGCCGGATCATCAAGTCAGTTACGGCCAGGGGCGTTCCGCTTGCGATAGGGCATGGCGCCGCGGCGTGGGACATGGAGCCGGGCCTGAACAGCGAGATTCATGCCTTATACGATGATGCGAAAAAAAGCCTCATCCTGGAGCTTTCTCCCGATTTTATCAAAACGGTACCTGACGCTGTCGTGCTGAAAAGCAGCGCCAAAAACAGGGATGATTACATAGGACATCCGGTTGCTGGTGAACACCTGGATGCGGAATCACTGGCTCGACTGAAAAAACTGCGCCTGGAGTGGCGAGAGCGGAAACTTGATCCGGATGTGCAGATTGTCATATCCGATGGGTTAAACGCCCGGGCGTTGATGGATAAGGATCATTTCATGCCCTATTACCTGGCGCTGCGCAAAGAACTGGCACGAAAGGGATTTCGCACCGCACCGGAAAATCTGGTGGTGATTGGCGGACGCGTCCGTGCCGGTTACCGCATTGGAGAGCAGCTCTTTGCCGATAATGGCAATGGGGCGTCACACAAAGCGGTTATTCATATAATTGGCGAGCGTCCGGGGAACGGACATCAAACATTTTCAGCCTATATTGTTGCGCCACAGGTAAAGATGTGGAGTCAGTCCGGGATCGTGGATCATAATCACGCCAAAGTGGTTTCGGGAATTTCAGACACTACACTTGATCCGCTCGCAGCAGCCGTTGAAACCGTTTCCTTGCTTTTAGGGGAGGCGCTGCGCTGATCTTGACAGTCCGCTCTTCAATTTTAATACCGCTGCAAATTAACCGTAAACGTATAGGTTGTGCCAATTGGGATCCCCAGTTTACAAGGAAACAAAAAGGGGCTACAGAATAAACTGTAACCCCTTGAATTATCTGGTCGGTGAGACTGGAATCGAACCAGCGACCCCCTGCTCCCAAGTAAAGGTTTTTAGGCATTAAAATATCCCGCCATAGTATTTCAGCACAATTAATCAAATGTATTTTAAGCCTTAAAAATAAGCTAGTTAATTCTTGACGGCCTCCTCTAGTTCTGCAATAATCCCTTCATAGTATTTCACTATTTTCAACCACTAATCAGTATAAAAAGTACCACTAAAGTACCACTGTAAAAACGGGGGTGGCTATGAAAGCCAAATTTGATGATCCTACTATCAGAAATCTGCCACAAGCCGAATCCGCCTATGAGTGCATGGCTGAGAAAGAACCCGGCTTTGGTATTCGTGTATACACCAGCACCCCTCAGGCGACCCTTCGCCTTCATCTGAGGATATTGCAATTACCAGACGGCTAAAGGAGGCTGGGGAAATTATGGGGATCAAAGTACTTGATCATATTATAGTAGGGGAGGGTGAGTATTTGAGTTTTGTGGAACGCGGGTTGCTGTAGAGGAGAAGGCCGCTCTTGATAATATCAGGGGCGGTCTTTTTTATTGAGGGGTAGCGAAGAACAAAAGTACCACTAAAGTACCACTACATTCAAAACTAACAAAAAAGCACCTACAGGATTAACTGTAAGTGCTTGAATTTACTGGTCGGTGAGACTGGAATCGAACCAGCGACCCCCTGCTCCCAAGCTAAGTAACCTACCTATCTATAGTAACTTCAATTAATTTCAAACCATTTCAACATCACACCATATATGCACGTAATACCTTGACATTAGAGCCACGGTGCTGTATTTCTGTGCTTAAATCATTTCAAGCTATTTCAGTATAGCACAGTACTTTATTACACCATTATTACACCACAGACGGCGGCATTATGAAAAAGATAACCTTCACAGACACCATGATCAAGAAGCTAAAACCTGACAATTCTGACTACTGCCGAAGCGAAGGCAACGGCTTTACGATCAGGGTACTGCCTTCAGGCACTAAAACCTGGCTGTACCTTTTTACATTCGACGGCAAGCGCAGAAAGATGAATTTGGGTAGTTATCCTGATGTTAAACTGGAAGATGCACGCGATAAATTTGAAACTGCAAAAAAGAAAGTAAAAAACGGTACTGATCCAGTTGTAGAAGCTGAAGATGCTTTAAATTTACGCCTGAATGCCTTCACTGTTGAAGATCTTATAAAAGAATATATTGAGAAGCATGCCAAGCAATTTAAAAAAACATGGAAAGAGGATGAACGTGTTCTCTATAAAGAAGTTTTGCGAGAAGCAAAATGGGGGAAGCGAAAAGCTGAAGATATTACCAAGAGAGACATTATTCAACTGGTTGATAAAATAATGATAGAACGCGGCGCCGGGATAATGGCAAACAACGCCTTTGGCATACTCCGCAAGATGTTTAATTTCGCAGTAGAGAAAGACATTCTCAAGATATCCCCTATGTACTTATTGAAAAAGCCAGCACCCAAAGTTGCGCGGTTAAGGGCGCTGAACAAGCATGAAATACAGGTTATATGGGGAAGTTTGGGCGGTTGCTATATGTCAGAAGGAGTTGAAAGGGCCCTCAAATTGATTCTCGTGACGGCACAACGGCCTGGCGAAGTAGCAGGTATGCATACAAATGAAATTGACGGTCATTGGTGGACAATACCACCTGAAAGAGCCAAGAACGGAGTTTCCACCAGAGTTTATTTAACTGATCTTGCGTTGGAGTTGATTGGCCCGCTAACTGTTGTCGATAGCGATACAGGCAATGTCCGGAAGAAAGGGTTTATTTTCCCCTCTCCTCATAAGAGCACAAATAAATCAATAAACCGCTCGGCAATTGGCAAAGCACTTTTGAGAAGCTTTCAATTCCCCGATCTTGACGAAAACGGAGAGCAAAAAATTGATAACGACGGGGATCCTATTACCATAAATCTTGTTGGAATCGATGAGCGCTTTATCCCTCACGATCTGCGCCGAACAGCTGCTACTTTTATGGCTCAAAATGGAGAGATGGACGAAGTAATTGATGCTGTTCTGAACCATGTTAAAGAGGGAGTAATCAAGGTTTATAATCAATACCGCTATGACAAAGAAAAACAGGCGGCACTTGAAGCATGGGAGGAGTGTCTGAAAGCGATCATTGCCGGCAGAGAGTATATCAAAAAGGAAAAAACTGTAATCGAGAAGCCCAAAACTGCTGAAGAGTGGGAACGGGAACACGCTGAATGGGAGGCCAAGTTCCAAGCCTGGAAGCAGAGCCAGGACAACGCCGGCCCTGTAGAAAAGTAAAATACCAATGGCACTAAAAGTGGCTTAATTAAAGCGTGGCAGTCAAACGTGATCAGTATAGAGGCCCGGCGTGGAAATACCGGTAACGAATAAACCCTAACCAAACGAGGAGAATTTATGATCAAGCAAGTCACGGTTAGTTATGATGCAACTTTAACTGAACCCAAAATGAGAGTTGTTTTCCCGATTGGCCAGGATAGTCTAACCGGTGAAGTGGTGTTGCCTCTGCAATACAAAGATATGCCAGATGAAGTATGTATGTTGGTAAAAGAATGTAGTGGATCAGTGATCAAAGAACAGAGTAATTGGAAATGATATGGGGAGCATGACTATGAGTAAAGATGGCGATGGTCTGGATATTGTAAGTGCAGCAACGCCTTTGCGAGAAAAAGGGCCACCACAAAGTCCAGGGGAAGCCGAGTGCGTGAAGCTCTCTCAGTCGGATATATCTGCCATTGCGGCCGAGGTGGTGCGCCAACTGCTGCCGATGTTGTCCGGCCGCGAGTTGGTCCCACCACCGGCACCAGCACCCGTGCCTGGGAGCTACCTTGCCCGCCGCCAGGCGGCACTGGAGATCGCAGCCAAGAAGGGGTGTTTAAAGGGACGGGTTACCGATGCTGCCTGATCACTGCCCACATTACAGCTTTGTTTTTTGAATAGATCATGAACTTAAATTAGCCGCTTAAATTACAAAAACAACGAGGTGGTTATGTCTGCATTCAACAAAATCAATGAAGCAGCTCTCAAGGCCCGTGTTCTCAACCTTGCAATATGTGGCCTTGGGACGTCGAATGGAGAACGAAGTCCGGCACATAATGATCTTCTTGGAATGCAGGAAATGGCCGGGGATATTTTTAACATGCTTGAAGATGCAATGTCTGCCATTGATATAGAGTGGGATTGTGTACGAAAGAAGTCGGAGCTAAAACAGGCGGCCTGAATATGGTGGCGGGGTAATTTCGGCGGGCCTATAGTCTGAGTTTCCCGATTTTTAGGATCCGCCGCTCGAGGTTTTTCGATATTGGCCTTGGCTGGCGGCTAATAAATCCAGTTTACCAGGAATATCTGTTTGGAGACATCGGGCTACCTGGCCGAATCCGTGATAAAAAACGGGCCCATGTGGGGATGCCAAACCGCCAAGCAAGTTTTGCCAAA
>CAIOXL010000154.1 GCA_903862245.1 uncultured Geobacteraceae bacterium
CACCGGACGGCTGCATCTGAATTTTCTCGCGGGTAAGCGTGTATTCCATCAGCTGGTTCATGGTGAATTCATACACACCCTTCCCTACGGAATACACCAATGAAACGCGCGGCCCGTAAAGGATATACACGGAGCCGACCATCTTGCGCCCCGGCTGAAGCAGGTCATCTCCCTGATAGATACCGACGATGGTGCCGACCGCCAGGTTAACGTCAACCAGGGAGGAACCATCCAAAGGATCATAAGCAACCGAAAACATCCCTTGAGGGTTGCTGGTAACCTGAAAAATCTCCTCCATCTCTTCTGATGCGATGTTGCACACAACTCCTGAATGCTGCAAACGCTTGCGCATAATACGGTCGGAAAGGACGTCGAGAGCAAGCTGCTCTTCACCGTACAGGTTTGAAGTACCGGCCACACCCAGATCCCCGGTTCTGACGGCGTTGATCACATATTTGCTTGCCTCGGCAATTTCGCAGATGAGATGAACAAGGTTGCCGCTAATATTCTGATCGCGCAGATGCTGACGCAGATCAATCTGAAATTTAGTCTTGCCTGCTACGCTGGCCATGATTCCTCCGGGTTGGATAAAATGAGTGTGGATGTGACGAACATACTGAAAAGTGGTGTTTTAAGCAAGATTAAATAAATATTTTGCTCAGAATAAACATGAAAACAGGAAGCTATTGAGAGAGATTTTCCGGCGGTTTTAGCAACGGAACACGACACAATCACGTCACATACCGACCGCAACTCATTTTTCTTTGATAATTGGCTTGTATTGAACCTTTAAAATTAATAGACTGAATGCGCAGATACCGGAGAGAATAGCCCAGAGATAGGGGTTTTTACCTCGGCGTTTAGCCAGATAAAACCCAATGAATGCGGGGATTACATTTACTATTACTACAAAATATATCAGTTCATTCATGGATTTCCCCCTTAGTTTCAGGCGGCCGACCATACCATTCCTGCACCAGATTTGCAATTACTCAACATCGGCTGAACTGGGTCGAAATATTTCACAATGATAGGAGGTGACAACAATGGCAAACTGGAAATGTTCATGTGGTTTCAGCAAAGAGGGGCGCTGCAAACCGCAGAAATGTGAAAAATGCGGAGAAAAAGGGCAGTTCGTAAAAGCCGAGTAATCTGCGAATAAACTGTTTAAAATAAACGCCGGGGGAGTTTCTCCGGCGTTTATTCTATTTCTGCAGTAGCAGCACCTCATCAAGCACTATCAGATAGCCATCCGGATCAAAGCACCACATCTCCTTGGCGCCGTAGGGCTTTATTTCAAGAGGATACAGAACTTCCAGCCCCTCCTCTATTATTGCGTCGCGTATATCCTCTATTTCAGTCACTTCAAAATGAAGAGTGACCCCAATGCCGCGCGGGAACATGCTGAAACGCGGTCCCAGCACAGGGTGGGCTTTGATGACATCCGCCTCTTCAACAAACACGATCGCCATGCCATCCATTTCAATCACCAGATGGTCAGGTGCCCCCTGGGAGGTAAAAGAACGCCGGACAGGCAGATCCAGAATGCCGGAGTAAAATGCCTCCGTAACAACCAGCTGTGAAACTGCCAGCTGGATCGAATGGGGAGCACGATGCGCCTTCACTCGAAACCCTTGAAAATGATTGACGCATATCCGGAAAGACGTGACAGCCAGTTGGTATAGATGAGCACCCCGATGATCATCAGGAAAACTCCGGTAATGATTTCGAAGGCATGGATGTATCGTTTAAACCGGTTGAAGATAATAAGAAAGCGATGCATTGCCAGTGCGGAGAGGAAAAACGGGATGCCAAGGCCGAGAGAATAGACCAGCAGAAGCAAAATCCCCTGATATACCCGTTCCTCAGTGGCAGCAACTGCAAGAATGGCGGCAAGTATCGGACCAATGCAGGGTGTCCACCCGGCGGCAAAGGCAATGCCGACGAGAAAACTTCCAACGTACCCGGCCGGCTTGTGGCGTATCGACACCCGTTTCTCACCAAGAAGAAATCTGATGGGCAGAAGACCGGTCACATGAATACCCATGAGCACGAGCAGAACACCGCCCACTTTTCTTATGACGGTGGCGTGCTCATGCAGAAACGACCCGATATAGGTTGCGGAAGCACCCAGGAGGACGAATACGGCCGTAAAGCCGCAAATGAAAAACAATGAGTGAAGAATTGATTTGTTACGGATGATGTGGGATGGATGTTCAGCCTGCAAATCCGGATAGGAAATGCCGGTGATGTACATGATATAGGAGGGGATCAATGGAAGCACACACGGCGACAGAAATGACAGTAGTCCGGCAATAAACGCCCCTATGAACGTAACTTCCATGCTGATCATGGGGTCCTTATTTCGTCAAACCGTCAATATATGATACTGCTTCAGGAGAATCCCACGCCAGGCCGCCGATGATTTTTTTTACCAGGACACCTTGCTTGTCAATAATAAAGGATTCCGGCACGCCGGTAATACCGTACGCCTTTGCCGCAGCACCACTTTCATCAATATATGTCGGCAGCAGTAAGCCGGTATCCTTAAAAAACGACTCAATCACCGGTTTGCCCCCTTCATCAATGGAGACAGCCACCATCTGAAACGGTTTACCGGTCATGGCACTGTTCAGCTTCATCATAGAGGGGATTTCCTCCCGGCACGGCGGACACCATGTTGCCCAGAAATTCAGAAGGACAACGCTGCCTTTGAGACTGGACAGCTTAAGTGGTTTGCCGTTCGCCAGAGAAACGACGGAAATATCCGGGGCGGGGCTCTGTTCTTTGACAACACCGCCTGCTTTCTGTGATTCAGTTTTGGAACAGGCCGTAACGGACAGGAACAGGCAGGCTAAAAACAGGAACATGATCCGCTGCATAAAAACTCCAATGGTGCAATTGATCTAAGTGGCGGGGGGAAAGCGACAAACCTGAAAGGCAGAAGTTACTTGCTGCGTGTCACCACATAATCGGACAGGCCAAGCAGCGCATCACGGACCGGTGAGGGCGCGAATGAGTCCAGATGACTCTTGCAGCGATGTATGTAGGAGCACGCCGCGTCCACAGTATAGGCAATGCCGCCATACTGCTTGACAAGGCCGGAAACAACCCTGAAATCCTCCAGCGACATTTCATCCTGCTCAACGACATCTGCGATAATCGCACGTTCAGCATCACTGCAGTGACGGAGTGTATGGATCAACGGCATCGTGATCTTTCCCTCTTCAAGATCATGCCCAATGCTTTTACCAAACTCTTCCTCTGTAGCGGTATAGTCCAGAATGTCATCCATAAGCTGGAATGCGATTCCGAGATCCATGCCAAACTTTGCCAGTGACTGCTGCTGGGTCTGCGTTGCTGCACCCAGAACTGCACCCGCTTCACAGGCTGCGGACATCAAAATGGCCGTTTTGGAACGGACTACATCTATATATTTTTGCTCGCTTAGTTCAAGTTCTCCCGTACAGAGCAACTGCATGACCTCGCCTTCGGCAATAACAGTTGTTGCATCGGAAAGAATGCGCAGGATATCGAGACTGCCGACTCCAACCATCAGAGAAAATGATTTAGAAAACAGAAAATCACCAACGAGCACCGATGCTTCATTGCCCCAGAGAGTGTTGGCCGAAGCCAGACCCCGACGCAGAGTGGCACTGTCGACAACATCGTCATGCAGAAGTGTGGCGGTATGAATAAACTCAACAACACTTGCAAGCGGAACCGCCTTGTCAGCGGTATAGCCGCACAAGCGTGCAGCGAGAAGGAGGAGGGCCGGACGAACACGCTTTCCGCCACTGGAGAGGACATATTCCCCAACTTTTCGAATCAGGGGAACGTCAGATTGCAGATCTTTACGGAACTGCAACTCAACCAGTTTCAGATCTTCGCCGATTATTGAAAGTGCTGCCTGCATTTATGGGATCCTTTAGGTAAACTTTGGGCATAGTAAAGGAACGGCTTCAGGTTTGTCAAAGCATTTTTGGCAAGGATTTATGGAGGGTTACGGAGTGAAGAGCCGCATCTTTAGATTGCCAGACTGAACATCACGGTATATGGTGACAATTACGAAAACAGATGTAACCCAAAAGGAATATGTATGCGATTTGACGAACTTCCCATTCCCCAGCTTGTTCTACAGGGAATCTCGAAAGCCGGTTTCACTGAATGCACCCCTATCCAGGAACATACTCTCCCGATTACCCTGACCGGAACAGACATTGCGGGGCAGGCCCAGACCGGCACCGGAAAAACAGCCGCTTTTCTGATTTCACTTTTCACCCGGCTTCTGGCAAATGAACAACCGGCCGGCCGGCCTCGCGCGCTGATTCTCGCCCCGACCCGTGAACTTGTTGTGCAGATTGAAACGGACGCCAAGCAGCTGGGAGTTGACTGCGGTTTTGTTGTACAGGCAATTTACGGGGGCGTTGACTACATGAAACAGAAAAATGCCCTGCTGGACGGTGCCGATATTGTTGTCGGTACTCCGGGGCGACTGATCGACTATCTCAAGCAGAAAATCTACAGTCTTAAGGACATTGAAGTCCTGGTAATTGATGAGGCAGACCGCATGTTCGACCTTGGTTTCATAGCCGACTTGCGCTTTATTCTCCGCAAACTGCCCCCGTTTGAAAAACGTCAGAATCTGATGTTCTCGGCTACTCTCAACCCAAGGGTCATGGAACTTGCCTATGAATTCATGAATTCGCCGACAAAGGTGTCCGTAACCCCGGAAAGCATGACCGCCGAACGGGTTGAGCAGGTTCTGTATCACTGCTCGCGTAAAGAAAAATTTTCGCTCCTTCTCGGCCTGTTACGGCGCGAAGGCATGGCCCGGACGATGATTTTCATCAACACCAAGCGGGAGGCCGAGCATCTTCACAATCTTCTGAATGCCAATGGTTTTCCGGCGAAAGTTATATCCGGTGATGTTGAACAGCGCAAAAGAATGAAAATACTGGATGATTTCAAGGATGGTACGCTGCCTATTCTGATCGCGACCGATGTTGCGTCTCGCGGGCTTCATATTGACGGCGTTTCCCATGTCATCAATTATGATCTGCCGCAGGATTGCGAGGATTATGTCCATCGCATCGGTCGTACCGCCAGAGCCGGTGCTGAAGGAAAAGCTATTTCGCTGGCTGACGAGGATGGCGCTTTTTTTCTTGAAGCGATTGAAGAGTACATCAAGGCTAAAATACCGACCGAATGGGCTGATGATGAGCTGTATGTCCTCGATTATGTGCGCACAGCCAGACCCAAGCGGGTCATGGACAGTAAACGGGATAAGCCGGGGGGCAGCAGCAGGGTACCGGACCGGAACCGGAGTAAACCGGCACGCCCGGCCATCCAGGCAGCAGCGAAGCCGGCTGCTGCGAAAGCGGCATCAGAGACATCCGTCGAGAGCGGTGAAAAGAAGAAACGCAGGCGCAGAAAAAAGAAACCGGCCGGAGAAAAAACGGCCGGAGCATCACCTCAGGAATAACCGATTTATGACAAAAAAAGGGGGGCCAAGCAGCCTCCCTTTTTTTATATATCAAACCATTCAAGATTACTTCAGATACTGCCCATTCACCACATTGATCGGCGTTCCGGAAAGATAGGCCGCCACATTGGCGGTGACAATCGCCATCAGGCGCTTCCGTGCAGCAAGGGAGGCCCAGGCAATGTGTGGGGTGAATATACAGTTTGAGGCGGTCAGCAAGGGGTTGTCCGCCAGCATCGGCTCATGGGCGATAACGTCCAGGCCGGCACCAGCGATTGTACCGGAATTAAGCGCGTGTGCCAGGTCCGCTTCATTGACCAGGCCGCCACGGGCAAGGTTAAGGAAAAACGCACTCGGCTTCATCAGGTCAAGCAGTCCGGCATTGACAAACCCGCCGTTGTCAGCTGTCTGCGGACAGTTAAGACTGATGGCATCAGCTGACGCAAACAACTCTTCAAGCGGGACGAAACGCACCGGAACAGTTCCGCAGTTCTGCGGAATACGGGGCGCGTAGGCGATGATGTTCATACCAAAAGCAGCGCCGACCCGCGCCACAGCCTGCCCGATGGTGCCGTAACCGACAATACCCAGAGTCAAACCATCGAGTTCAAGCAGCGGAGTCTTCCAGTAGGCATGGTCAGGGCAGCTGATCCATTCCCCCGCTTTCACCGAGGCGTCATGCAGCCCCACATGCATGGCCAGTTCCAGCAGCAGGGCAAATGTTGTCTGAACAACCGACTCCGTTGAATAGGCCGGGATATTGGATACCGGAATTCCGAGTCTGCCTGCAGCAGCCACATCCACGTTATTGTAACCGGTGGCCAACATGGAAATATATTTAAGCTTCGGCAGTGCTTTCAGCGCAGCTTCATCCAGCTTCACTTTACTGAGCAGAATGATTTCCGCATCACGGGCACGCTCCAGCTTTAGCCCAGGCGATGTACGATCGTGGATGGTGCAGTTTCCCATCGACTCAAGTGAATCCCAGGGATTATCACCCGGGTTGATGGTATAGCCGTCAAGAATTACAATGTTGCTTGTTCCGGGCATTTCAGCTCTCCTCGGCAATGAATAGGACGTTACTCAGCCTGCGCCGGCACTTCAGCGTCCTCAGCTTCGGCTTCGGACTCGGTCCCGTCAGCGTTCTGCTCGCTCTTGCGTGCTTTTTTCTCGTCCTTTTTTTTCTGCCGTTCCAGTTCTTTTTTACGCTTTTCAAATGAATAATTCGGCTTGGCCATGGTTCAT
Source organism: uncultured Geobacteraceae bacterium (assembly GCA_903862245.1). Taxonomy (GTDB): domain Bacteria; phylum Desulfobacterota; class Desulfuromonadia; order Geobacterales; family Pseudopelobacteraceae; genus JACRCG01. Next base: position 6,731 of record CAIOXL010000154.1, read on the forward strand.
TCCTCCGTACTTTACCCCGTTTAGGAGTTGTATTTTACCTGCAGCCTGCCACGTGCTGACTCTTGGAAAGAAAATAGTCATAGCTCCCTTCATACACCCGCATCTCGCCATGATCAACCTCAAAAACACGGTCAACCAGCAAACGGAGAAAATGCCGGTCGTGGCTGACAAGAATAATGGTCCCGCCAAAGTTTTTGAGAGTCTCAAGCAGCATCTCACGGGAGCGGATATCGAGATGATTGGTCGGTTCGTCGAGGATTAATAAGTTGACCGGACGGGCCAGAATTGTTGCCAGCACCACCCTGCTCTTTTCACCGCCGGACAGGTTCTCGATGCGTTTATCCACGGTATCACCGGAAAACAGAAAGGCACCAAGCATGTTACGTATTGTACCTATTGTGGCAAGCGGCATGCAGTCCTGCATGGTTTCGAAGATGGTTTTGCCCGGAGCGAGCAATTCCATGGCGTGCTGGCTGAAGTAACCGATCTCCACATTGGCACCGATGGTTACACTGCCGGCGGTCGGATCGGTCTGACCGGCAAGAATTTTTAGGAACGTTGACTTGCCGGCACCATTAACCCCGACAACGGCAATTTTGTTAAGACGCTTGACCATGCCGGTTACTCCGTGGAATACCGGCTTTTCCTGACCATCGGGGGTTAGCCATACTTTGCCGAGATCGTCAAACGCGGCGACATCATCACCGCTACGGGGAGGAACGGCAAAATCGAAGCGCACCGTACGCTCTTCCAACGGAATCTCGATACGGTCTATTTTCTCCAGTTTCTTAACCCGGGACTGGACCTGAGCGGCATGGGAGGCACGAGCGGCAAACCGTGCGATAAACTCCTCCTCCTTGGCCAGCATATCCAGTTGACGTTTGTGTGAAGCGAGCAATTGCTCACGACGGATATCCCGCTCACGTTCGTAAAAATCATAATTACCCCCGTAGGTTGTTACGGTGGCATTGGCAACCTCAATGACCCGGGTGACAACACGGTTCATAAAGTCCCGATCATGGCTCGTCATCAGCAGTGAACCGGTAAACTCGCTGGCGAGCCACTCTTCCAGCCAGATGATTGATTCCACATCCAGATGGTTGGTCGGTTCATCCAGCAGCAGCACATCCGGCTTGAGGGTCAGAATCCCGGCCAGGGCGATACGCATTTTCCAACCGCCGCTGAACGATTCTACCGGATGGTCATAACGGTCGGCTCCGATACCGAGACCGGTCAGGACCGCTTGGGCGCGTGAGTCAAGGTCGTACCCCTCCATGTGTTCAAACTCTTCAACTGCAGTACCGTAGCGCTCCAGAAGAGCGGCCATTTCATCATCTGACAGCGGCTCGCACATGGCCGCTTCCATCTCTTTCATCTCTGCTGCCAGGCGCACCGTTGCCCCGCAGGCAGCCATAACCTCTTCAAGAGCGGAGCGTCCTGACATTTCGCCCACATCCTGGGAAAAATATCCGATCGTTGTTTTTTTGGGGAGGATTACTTCGCCTGAATCCGGTTCTTCCTCCCCGGCGATGATCCTGAAAACAGTCGTTTTCCCGGCACCGTTAGGACCAACAAGACCGGTGTGTGTCCCTGGCAGAATCTGACATGACGCATTCAGAAACAGAATCTGTGAACCGTGCTGCCTGGATATGTTCGATAATTGAACCATTCCGTAAAACTCCCTGTAACTACTGGAATTACTACTTATGCTTTGAGCCTGTCAGAGGTGAACCAGCCACACGTACGGCACCATACCGTAATTCCAGCCGAGGCAGAGCCGCCGGTAACCGGAGAAAAGGAGTCCTTCCCCACCACTGCACAGGACGATTGGCGCCTTGAGAGCAAGTGAACCGGAGATCTGCAGCGCATCCTCCAACTGTGTATAGCTCTTTCGGTAGCCCCTTTTGGCCCGGGCAAGATAGGTCTGATAGTCGGTATAGCTGTAATATGAAAGTGCAACCGGAATATCACCTATTGAAGCGGCACGCGGATAGGGAACAAGAGTCCCGCCGTTAAAATTTGCGGCGATCCGCTCCCAGGTGATGTCGTGGGAACGGTACCATTCCTGTTTGGCCGGATGATTGAAAAACTCCCAGCGCTCCTCTTCGATGTCCGGACAGTGCCAGGTAATAGTCAGGGATGAGGAAGAAATCATGGCGACTCCGCTGTATAAAAAACCACAGGGTGAGAGTCCCTGTGGTTGTGTGCTGCTGATTGAGCCACTCAGCTACAGACTCAGATCGGCATGACCATGGTACAATTCGTCCCGCTCCCGCGATACGTCGGCACTTTCCAGATACTCTTCAAAACACATGGTGCGGTCAATTACGCCGCCAGGTGTAATTTCAATAATCCGGCTGGCAACGGTCGAGACAAATTCATGGTCATGCGATGCGAACAGAATCACTTCGCTGAAAGCGATCAGGCCGTCATTAAGGGCGGTGATAGATTCCAGATCCAGGTGGTTGGTCGGTTCATCAAGGATTATCACGTTGGCGGCGGTCAGCATCATGCGTGACAGCATGCAGCGGACCTTCTCGCCGCCCGAAAGGACCGTTGTCTTTTTCATGGCCTCTTCGCCGGAGAAGAGCATCCTGCCGAGGAAGCCGCGGGCAAAGGTTTCGCCCTCTGTGGGAGGTGAATACTGGCCAAGCCATTCGATAAGAGTCATCTCGCGTTCAAAATACTGGCTGTTCTCTTTGGGGAAATAGGCACTGGTTATGGTGATACCCCAGCGGAAGCTGCCGCTGTCCGGTTCGAGTTCACCGGCAAGAATCTGGAACAGCGTCGTTCTGGCAAGGGTATTGCCGCCGACAAAAGCAATTTTGTCCCCCTTGCGTACAATCAGGTCCAGACCATCCAGCACCTTGACCCCGTCAATCTCCTTGGTCAGACCCTGGATTTCAAGAATAATATCTCCGCACGGCCGCTCCGGCTTAAAGACGACATGCGGATATTTTCTCGATGAAATCGGCATATCCTCCAGCGTCAGCTTATCGAGCAGTTTCTTGCGGGATGTCGCCTGCTTTGCCTTCGAGGCATTGGAACTGAACCGCTGGATAAAAGCTTTAAGTTCATCAGCCTTTTCAGACACTTTTCGGTTTTCGTTCTGTTTCTGCTTTAAGTTTAACTGAGCGGCGTGATACCAGAAATCATAATTGCCGACGTAAATCTGAATGCGGCCGAAATCAATATCCGCAGTGTGCGTACAGACCTGATTGAGAAAATGGCGGTCATGGGAAACCACGATAACCGTATTGGGAAAACGGAACAGGAACTCTTCCAGCCAATTGATGGATTTCAGGTCGAGGTTGTTTGTCGGCTCGTCCAGCAGGAGAACATCAGGATTACCGAACAAGGCTTGCGCCAGCAGGACCCGGACCTTATCGCCGGCCTCAAGGTCTTTCATCTGTTTGGTGCGCAGTTCTTCCGGTATGCCGAGACCGTTAAGCAGCACGGCCGCCTCGGATTCCGCTTCATAGCCGTTCATTTCGGCGAACTCGGACTCAAGCTCAGCGGAACGCACACCATCCTCCTCGCTGAACTCGGCCTTGGAGTAAATCGCGTCACGCGCAGTCATGACATCGTACAGCTGTTTGTGCCCCATGATCACGGTATTGAATACGGTTTCTTCATCAAACGCGAACTGGTCCTGGCGGAGGACTGCAATCCGTTCCCGTGGGCCGACGATGATTTCACCCTTGTCAGCGTCAATCTCGCCGGCAAGGATTTTAAGAAAGGTTGACTTCCCCGCCCCGTTTGCACCGATGAGTCCGTAGCAGTTACCGGGGGTGAACTTGATATTGACATCCTTGAACAGAACTCGTTTGCCGTAGGAAAGTGTTATATTTGACGCTGCAATCATGCTGGTCTTGTGCTCCTTTTGAAATAAATAAAAAACCACAGGGCATGGTGAGCTCTGTGGTTCACGAACGCCCCAGTAATAGCACACTTTTTGCTGCTGCGGCAATATATTTTAGGCTGTTTGAAAGCCCCCCGCCTGATTGACTTTTTACCGGTGGTGGTGCTATTCAGGACAGCGTACATATTCTAAAGGAGCCGTCGTGTCCCATACCCATAGCCGTTTGTTCAGTATCGTATCGAAGTACCCCCGCCTGATTCTTGCCCTGGCTCTTCTGTTTTCAGCCCTGTCTGTCTTGTATACCGTCAGAAATATGCAGTTTCTGACCGGCCGCGACGATCTGATGCCAAAAAACGCCCCGTTCCAGGTTGATTACCGTGCCTATCGTGCTGAATTCGGCGATCAGGAAGAGATCGTGGCGGTGATCGAGTCAGACGACGCCGAGAAATCAACCCGCGCCGCCGATGCCCTCTACACACTGCTGAAAAAAGACAACAAATTGTTCCGGGATGTGTTCTACCCCGGCGGGCTGCCGTTTTTTCGGAAGAACGGTCTGCTGTTCATGCCGCTGGAAGATATCAAAAATCTGCGTCATACCTTGACCATGGCGGCACCGGTTTTGAAAGATCTGGCCGCCGCACCATCGGTTCAAACCCTCTTTACCAGCCTGACCGGCCAGATCGATGCCTATTTGATTTCAGGTGACCCTGCGGCACTGGCGAGCCTGACCTTTATGTTGACCACACTGGATAAAGGTTTTAGAGCCTTCGACGGCACATCGAGCGGCATGTCCATGGACTCCTTCCTGAAAGGGGGGGGTGACAAGCCCTCCATGCTGGATAGCGCAGGAAAACAGCAAGTGATCACCTTGCTCCCGGTCAAGGATGAAGGAAGCTTCGTCGCGTCGGAAAATTCGATCAAGGCCACCCGTTCCGCTCTGGATGTGATTTTAAAAAACCCGGAATTCAAAGGGATACGGGGCGGCTTGACCGGAGTGCCGGTGCTTGAGTACGAAGAGATGGCCACCAGTCAGAAAGATATCAGCATCGCCACGGTAGTATCCCTGACCCTGACCGTACTCATGCTGCTGTTTGCCTTCCGCGGGCTTCTGAATGTCGTAGCCGCCATGGTATCGCTGATCGTCGGGATCTGCCTTTCCTTTGGCTTTGCTACCCTTGCCGTCGGGCATCTCAACATTCTGTCGATGGTGTTCGCCATCATGCTTATTGGTCTCGGGATTGAGTACGGTATTCAGGTCGTGTTGCGCTATCAGGAGGAACTGAAAAGGGGCGCCGCCGGCATGGAAGCCATCGAGACAGGCCTGACTGCCAATATCCGCTCAATCATTATGGCGGCCGCCACAGTGGCTCTGGCCTTTGCCACCTTTGCCTTCACCGATTTCAAGGGAATCGCCGAACTGGGCATCATCGCCGCTGGCGGTGTATTCATCTGTGTGCTTGCCACCTTCACCGTCCTGCCAGCTATGCTGGTGCTTCTGGAGCGGTTCAGAAAACCGGCGCCCGATTCTCGCCAGAAAAGAGAGGGGACCGTATTACACTCCCTCTTTGCCAGACCGAAGGCTATTATCACGGCAACAGCACTGCTGTCGCTGGCCTGCCTCTACCCTACCCTGACCATGCGTTTCGATTACAATCTGATGAACCTGCAGGCCAAGGGGCTGCAATCAGTGGAGTACGCCTACAAACTGATGCGCAGCAAGGAAAATTCCGGCTACTTTGCCGTGGTCACCGCCAGGGACGCGGCTGAAGCGCGCACCCTGACCGAGCGGTTGGAAAAGCAGCCGGCAGTTGACCATGTGGTAAGCAGGCTGACATTTGTACCGGAACAGCAGCGTGAAAAGTTGGCGGAACTTGGCGCACTCCGGCAGATTATGGCGCAGGTAAAACCGGTCCCTTATGAAGAAAACCTGCAGGTCATGGCGCTCCCCGCTGTTTTTGAAAACTTCCGGAATCGTGTGGAAAAGCTCAAAAACGCCTTGGTGGAGCGTAAAGCCCCGGAAGCAGCACCGACGTCAGCGTTTTTGATGACCCTCGATACGTTTTTCAGCTCGCTGGAAAAGGAAAAGGATAAAAACGCACTGGGGATGCTGCGGGAATTTCAGGGGAGTATGTTTGCCGAACTGCCTGCCAAACTGAACATGATGAAGGAGAGTCTGGAGGCGGCAGCAATCACTGAAGCTGATGTTCCGCCGCAGCTGCTTCAGCGTTTCGTGGGCAGTAGCGGCAAACTGCTGCTGCAGGTGGCGGCGAAAAAAGAGATTTTTGAGCGGGAGCCGCTGGAAGAATTTATCGGCCAGGTCAAAAGCATCGCACCCGGCGCCACCGGCGAACCGGTAATGGTGTATGAATCGCTCTCCGTGCTGAGGAGTGCCTATCTGAAAGCATTTATCTATGCCTTCATCGGCATCGGTATAATCCTGCTGATCAACTTCAAGAGCATCCGCTACGCCCTGCTGGGAACTGTCCCGCTCGGAGCCGGCCTGTTGTTGATGATAGGCGGCATGCGCCTGATCGGTATCAGCTTCAATTCAGCAAATATTATTGTACTGCCGTTGATTCTGGGAGTCGGAATTGACTCTGCCATCTACATACTGAACCGCTACCGCCAGGGAAATGAGTCGCCGGGTCAGGTAGCCACCCGCAGCGCCGGTATCGGGGTGTTCCTGAACGCGCTGACGATCCTGTTCAGCTTCGGTGCCTTGATGATCGCACACCACCAGGGGGTATTCAGTATCGGTGCTGTAATGTCACTTGGTATGGCCGCCAGCGTGGCGGCGTTTTTGATATTTCTGCCGGCGCTGCTGACGTTGTGGGGTAAGCGGTGAGGTGTTGAAATGGGGGCCTGAAGTTTTTATTCAACTACAACCCCTGGAATTGAAAAGGCTTTGTTTCCACAAATTTATCAGCTGTGTTGCCTGTGTATGTTTCGTTGTTCGAGATGCTGAGCTTCTTGACTTTGCCGGTTCTGGAAAAGTTGAGGTCTTTGAATTCGACCCAGAATGTGTTTGGTGTGGTCGCAGATTCAAAAAAGTAGATTTTGTTTTTTTGGTCCGCAACGGTGCGCCATCTTGTGGATGAGATATTTGGTTGTCCCGGAGTGCTGATGCCCAGCGGTACAGACACGTTGCGGATAACGCTGAATACGCTGGCGATTGCCAGACGTGTGTTTTCCGTCTGCGGGATGGCGTTGATATAAAACGATGCTCTTACGAACCGGTCGGCTGCACGGTTTGTACCCGGCAACATAACTGTACCGCCGATTTGTTTCCAGTATTCATTCAGTGCAATTTGTTTTTCGTAGGTGGGCGAGTTTGTCATTACTTGATAGGATCTGCTGTGATGGATGACGAGCTTTCCACCAATGTATTCGAAGATTGCGTTGTCACCGCTTGAGTCTGAGATTGCCAGGTGTAGGGTGGCGAGCGAGGTTCTGCCCGGTGTTCCGCCCGTTACGATGACAAAGTCCTGCTTGTTTAATCCTGTGACGGCTTCATCTACCGTAGAGTAAGAATCAAGAACGTATTGCACCCACGCGGCGATAGAGAGTCCGGTTTTTTTCTGATCCCACACCTCATATTCGGATTCAGCGAGCCAGAGCAGATTTGCAACGAGCCCTTTTTCATTCATTCCGTCAGTGCTTGCTTTGTCGTAGCCTGTGGCGATGACGCTGCCATATTTTGAAGTCCATTTAAGCGAGTTGGGTCCGACTTCACCATTGCGTTCCATACCTGTTGGAAATACCCAGAGGTTTGTTCCCATATCTTCATTCCAGTCCATGGAACGGGCGGTTATGATGGTGCCGTTTGGTCCCTGGTAGACGACTCGTGAGCAGGCATAGGCTGTGTTGATGTTCTGGAATACCTGTGCTGCGAGCAATAAGAGCAGAAAGATGGATTTGACTATGCTGATCGACGATTTAGTCATGGTAACCTCATTTTGAATGGAATTCAAAGGTAGACATTAGAACTCTCCCCAGAAAGTGTCTTCATTCTTTTCACATTCTTCCCGAGGACACTATTGCTTTTCATCACTCTTCAGTTTCCGTGGTAGAAAATTTTCTTTGCTGACCACGCTTCGCCCCAACTCCTTCTCGGTTTCCCTGCGAGCTGTTCCGGCGACGCTGCCGCCCCGTTTAGCCAC
>CAIOXL010000155.1 GCA_903862245.1 uncultured Geobacteraceae bacterium
CGCGGTAAAGTAAATCCCAAAGCGCCGGGAACTCTTTTCTAAAATCTGCATCTTTCCCGCGCATAAAGTCGGCTACGTCTTTACCATTATCGGCGTAACGGCAGAAGTACTGGAAAGTGGGATGCGCCGGTTCCAGCCCAACGAATCCATCTATCTGCATTTGACCACCGCGCTGCGGCTCTCCAGCGAAAGTAGCAACGGTATAACTACCATCACGGCCCGTGTCAGCGCCGGAACCAGTAACACCACTGCCCGAGACCAGGTTCTGGCATTTTTTGCTGACCCGATTCGCGGGCAGGCGGTACGGGTGAGCAGCCCGGAAGAGATCATCGCCCAGATGGAAAAACAGATGCAGATGTTTACCCTGCTTTTGGGGGCCATCGGCAGCATCTCGCTGATTGTCGGCGGGGTCGGCGTTATGAATGTCATGCTGGTTTCGGTCACGGAGCGGCGGCGGGAAATCGGCATCCGCCGGGCGCTTGGGGCCAAACGGGGCGATATCCGGGGGCAGTTCCTGATCGAGTCAGTAATCCTGTCGCTGCTTGGCGGTCTGCTCGGCATCCTGTTCGGCATCGGTGCATCACGCCTCATCGCCCACTTTGCCCACTGGCAGTTCCTTCTTTCCGGCGGCGCCATCCTGCTGGGAGTTGGGGTGTCCAACGCAGTAGGGATTTTCTTCGGCTATTACCCTGCCCGGCAGGCGTCGCTGCTGGACCCGATTGTGGCGTTGAAGTCGGATTGAGGGATGCGGGGCGGGTGCCAACAGAGTTGGCTGTTGTGGACGGAAGTTGACGGTGTGTTTTTTGTAAGTTGCTGATTTAATTTTATAAATGTTTCTGGTATGCATGATACTGCCAGTGTAAGTGCGGGAAGAAAAAATGGTGGTGGGTATCTGGCTTTAGCAGTAAAAACCAACCCCCCTCAATCCCCCCTTGTCAGGGGGGAGGTTTAACGGCCCTCCCCTGATAAGGGGAGCGGGGAGGGGTTGATTGCAGAAATATGTAACATCACATCAGCTTTCCACTGGAGAGGGAAATATGGAAAACATACCGGTTAAACAACTGCTTGACCGCATGATTGTGGTGGCCGAAGACCTCTCCATGGGGCGCTACGGGCAATATGACGATATTTTTGAACTGACAAAAAGCGGTGTTTACCCGCCACTTATCGCCCGCTTTGCCGAGACCTTCGGCATGATGGCTGTCAAGATCGAGGCGCGTGAATACCAGTTGGAACAAAATATCGAGGACTTACGCCAGATCGAGGCCGAACTGCGGGAAGCCAGGGCGCAGCTGAGCCGTGAAAACAGTACCCTGAAAAAAACCCTGCGCCGGACGTTTCCCTTTTCAGCAATTCTCGGCACCAGCGCCCCGATCCGGGGGGTGGTCGCCATGGCAGAGAAAATTGCCGATTCTCATCTTTCCGTGCTTATCAGCGGCGAAACCGGCACCGGCAAGGAACTGTTTGCCAAGGCGATCCATTTTAACAGCGGGCGCAGCGCCCAACCATTTGTCGCGGTCAACTGTTCGGCCATCCCGGAAAGCATCTTCGAGAGCGAAATGTTCGGGATCGAGAAGGGTGTCGCTACCGGGGTGGAGGCGCGCATCGGCAAGGTGGAACAGGCTCTGGGGGGCACCCTGTTTCTGGACGAGGTTGGCGAAATGCCGCTGCAACTGCAGGTCAAGATGCTGCGACTTTTTGAAGAGCGCACCGTTGAGCGTGTCGGCGGTCGCACGGCCATACCTGTTGACCTGCGCATCATCGCCGCCACGAACCGCGATCTGAAAAAGGAAATCATCAAAGGGACCTTCCGCGAAGATCTGTATTACCGGCTGAATGGCGTGGAGCTGCACATCCCGCCGCTGCGCGAACGGGTGGAAGATGTCGAGCTGATCTCCCACCGCCTGCTGGAAAAATGGGGGCGCACCTGCTTGAAACCGCAGGTCCGTTTTTCCAGAGAGCTTGTGGAACTGCTGCGCCGCTATCCCTGGCCCGGCAATGTGCGCGAGCTGGAAAACGAGGTGGAGAGGGCGGTGGTGCTGGCCTGCAGCGATATCATCACCTCTGCCGAACTCTCTGAAACGCTGCGGCAGTACCGGGCAACCAAGCCGGGTGGTGCATCGCTGCTGAAGGGAGTCGAAGCGGAGCAGATAGAGCGGGTGCTGGATGAAACAGGGGGTAATAAAACCGTGACGGCAGCGCGCCTGGGCCTGAGCAGGGAAGGATTGCGTAAAAAGCTGAAGCGACTGGAAGCAAAGTGATGTTAACGCCTACGCCAACGCAGTTGGCGGTTGCGGACGGAAGTTGGCAGTGGTTGTTTTGTAAGGTACTGATTTATCAGAGTTAAAAACTCTGGCACGCATGATGCTAAGTGTGAAAGTACAGGAGAAAAAAATGGTGGCAGGAAACCATTAAAAAAGGATTTAGCTCCCCCTCCTTAAAAGAAGGAGGGGAGTTAAGAGCAAGAAGCGATCCATACAAAAGAAAAGGAGGAAAAGGAAATGAAAACAATGGAGGAAAAGAAAATGAAAAGAATGGGGAAGGTTATGTCAAAAAGAATATCGTTTATCTTATCAACTATCGCCGTAATCGCTACAATTCTCATTATTAATATGAGCCATGCACAGGCAGCCGGGTTAGCCGATTTATTCAAGCGGGGGGGACTCAATACTGCCTTTAATGGGGAGTGGAGAGGAACCACGACGCTCAAGAATGGTGAAGGTCGCACGTACATCACGTCCACGGATACCCCTCAGGTCGTGGAGGTCCAAGGCAGTAAAGGCACCCTGAAAGGGGTCTGCTTCGACGGCACAGGGAACATCACGGCCACCGGGTCGGGCAACACCGCAGAATGGGGGGGAACCCTCTACTGTCAGCCGGTGAGTTTCGGCACCGCCTACACCAACGTCACGATAACCTTGACCAGTGCCAAGGCGTCCTTGAGCAATGACGGCAGGACCATGACGGCGGAGGCGACAGGGACCGCCACGGGTTTCTCATCGCAAACCGAAACAATCTACTTGTATTTCAAGGGCACAAAGTAGCAGCTCTCTGGCACGCACCAATTTTTAAAGGTTTTGCTCCCCCGCAACAGCACAGGTTAATTCGGGTTCTACACAACCAATAACGGGAGGACAGTATCATGAAAAAAAAGATTTTCTGTGCATCAGCAGCACTGATTTTGGCAACGGCCAGTATTTCACAGGCAGGCTTCTTTGATAGCCCATCAAATTCTACTCCAGAGTGTGAGAACGTTTCTGGCAATTGGGACGTCCGAGAAGATGCGAAAGTAACTTGCGGCAGGGATACAAAGAGCGGCAGCACGAGTGGAACAATCACACTGGAGCAGACTGGTTGTTCTATCAAATTCTCGGATCAGAACAATGCCCCGCGGAGCGGAACTGTTACCGGAAAAAATATTTCCTACTCAGGGAATGCTTCCACAGAGAACGGTGGCGTAACATTAACAACGAACAAGGCCACCTACAATGGGACCTATGATTCTTTTTTTAAAAAGATTACATCGAAAGGAACGGCGAGAATAGTGGGAAAAACATCAGACGGTGATGCTATTGATTGCACAGGGACAACGGAAGCCACCATGAGTAAAAAAACCGCAGGTTGGTGGTAATCACTTAGTAAAATATTGATATATGCCGGAAAGTGTCTGGCACAAATACTCCTACCTGCGTAAGTGCGGGAGGAAAAATTGGTGACAGACAACTGGTTTTAGCTACCGCTCCCCTGACAAGGGGAGCGGGGAGGGATTGATTGCAGTCAAATTCAACCACCCCCGGTGCCTCGTTGGTAAGGGGGGGCGCTGTGAGCGGGAAGCAAACTGAAAACACAAATCAAACAGAGGAAACGATCATGAAAACAAAAATAATGGTGCTGGCCGGGATAATGGCTTGGAGTGTGTTGATGGGGGGCAGTATCTCTCCAGCGCGTGCTGAACACTGGAGCACTATTCTGCCGGATGGGAAGAAAATTGATTGTACTGTATCGGATTACCCTGAAAGAGGAGTTTGGTCCGATTTTAAGGTGAACTATTCCTGCAATGGTGGTAACGCGAAATTTGTGTATAAATGTGGATTCAGTTGGTTAGGGGGGCCCTATTCTTGTGAGCTTGTTTCAGATAGTACCCCCATATCCTGTGGAGACAAAAGATTTTTAACGGTCGTTGCAAGAAGTCTTTTCGTAAGCGTTCCACCCGGAGATGGCAATGCGCAGAAAACAGCCTGCCAAAATTTGTATGAGAATGGAGCTGTGCGTATAAATGGTTTCTACTAAGTTAGTCCCAGGGCTTGAGCTGATCCTTCAGCATGGCGCTACAGAGTATGTATCTGATTATAATTACGGTCCAACCACTGCTCCGGATGGTACTCCTGTCCGTATTTCAGATGGTGGTGGGAACTATATCTTCACCTTTGAAGCTATAGCCAGGGCGTCTACTCCTTTTAATACTTAATCTCAATCGAGCCTGGGCAACAGGTGAGGACCCTGCTCAGACTTTTCAGGTAACTGTAGTGGTAGAAAACTGATTCGAAGCTCCTGTGAGCAAAAAAACAGCCGCATATCAACTTAAACGAAAAAGTTAAACGAAAAAGGGGATGATATGAAAAAACTCTGGTATTATCTGTGTTCTCTTTCGTTTGTACTGCTCACACTGGCCGCCTGCAGTGGCAGCAATCCGTCTGCCACCACACCCCAAAAAACCACCGTACTGATCTACATCGAAGGGACAAACCTCGAATCTGGTGATGGTTATGCCACTGACAATATCAAGGAAATGCTGGCGGCAAAATCGGCCCCCCACCTGACTGTGGTGCTTGCCACCGGCGCGGCCGACAAGGCTGTGGCAACCGATCCGGTACGAAGCTGGAGGAGCGTCAAGCGGCATCTGATCAAAGATGGCCAGATCACGGAACTGCAGGATCTGGGGGGCGTTGATATGGGCAGCACGGCGGTATTGACTGATTTCATCACCTGGGGTCAGAACAGTTATCCTGCGGACAAATTCCATCTTGTTTTCTGGGATCATGGCGGCGGAGCTCTCTATGGTTATGGTGGCGACAAGCCGACCGGCACGTCGAGGTTAAGCATATCCCAGATAAGCCAGGCAATCAGCGACGCAATCGCAACTACCGGTAAAAGCTTCGAAATGATCGGATTTGACGCCTGCCTGATGGCTACTGCCGAGATAGCCGCCAACCTTGCGCCATATGCCAGATATCTTACTGCAGCCGAAGAGACTGAACCCGGGCCCGGCTGGAATTATACTCCATATTTGAATGCCATTGCCGCCAACCCGGCCGCCGACGGCCTGACTGCAGGCAAAGCAATAGCTGACAGTTTTGCAGCGAAGGCGGGCGCCGAAACCGATAACTATACCCTGTCAGTGCTGGATCTTTCCAAGCTTCATCTTGTAATGACGGCACTGCAGAAATTTTCGGTACTGGCTGCCAGTCAGATGGCAATACCAGGCGGCACGGCCTGGACCGCACTGGCCAACGCACGCAACGCTACCGATGAATATGCAGCGGATTATGTCAATCAGAGATTTTATAACCTGGTGGACATAGGCCATTATGCTGTTCTGCTTGGCGCGGGCGACATTACCTGGCGGCAGGTGGCTGCAGAGATGCGGGCTGCGGTTTCACAGGCGGTAAGTTATAACGTGGCCGGGGCAAGGCATTCCGCTGCAACCGGTCTTTCGCTGTACTTTCCCTTCCATGACTTCAAGGAGGCTTTGCAGTCGCAACCAAAATACGCGGCAGTACCCTTTGTAGATCAGTACCGCTCGATGATTTCCAGTTTTGTGCAGAATCCGTTGGACCATCCGCCGAGAGCAACGTTACAGATATCCGCCCCAACCGCCACCGGTCAGACAATGCAGGCCATTGCCGCCAGCCCTTATGGTCTGGCCGAGCAGTATGTAGTGATGGCCCAACCCGGAGCGGGCGAAGCCTATACCATGCTCGGAATGGATATCGCGTCAAGCAGCTCGTCCGGCAATGACCAGTACAGCCTCAGCTATACCCGAGACAGCCTCTGGTATACCTTGGAAGGGCGTCATGTGATGGTTTTCTTTGAAAATAAAGATAATAGCGGTCTGTATAACCTGGAAATTCCGGTACTGTACCGCACCAAAGGCAGCGACATCTCATCCGACCGGCCGGTCAATCTGGGAGTGCGTTACAATCCGGCAAACAACAGCGGTACCGTTCGGGCGGCCTGGGAAGGGATGCAAACCGATGGGATAGCTAGTCGTCAAAATGTAGACGTGAATCCTGGTGATATCATGACCCCGATATTTATGACTTTTGATCCCGCCAACATAGCGAATATGGTCAGCTACACATATGGTGCGCCATATACGCTGAATTCAGACACCTTGCTGTTCAACCGCACGCAGACACCTCCAGGCGGCTACAACCTGTTTTTTATGATACGCGATCTGGCCGGCAATGAGGTTGCTTCAACTCCGACAGCTATCGCGGGGGTTCCGGCGGGGAAACTTGCCCAGATGGCTGCTCCGGCAAAACCACCGGCAAATGTCCTGCTTCAGGGATTCTGGAACAACTGGACTAAGAAATAGGCTGGGGAGCTTCAATTTTACGGCGAAGAGCCATAATTTACACAGAGCGGCAACCATTTGAGAAAAGGTTTTGTTGAACTAAACCGCTGCGCGGTAATTTAAAACCAAACCAAAAGCATCAAACCAGAGGCATCTCCCCGGAGGTGCCTTTTTTGTTTCTTCAATCAGCATGGTCTTTGTCTTACCTTCTTCATGGCCTTTGGCCGCACCC
>CAIOXL010000156.1 GCA_903862245.1 uncultured Geobacteraceae bacterium
AACAACTCCTTCTGAAAAACTTTGGGGCCGAAAAGATCGGCCCCAAAGTTCATCAGTCTCAGCGTATGTGAACATCTTGGCATCATGCCAAAATAATCAAGGAATCTAAGTCCATACATTTTTACAATCAACAGCCCGCATCGCTCCGGAGCAGAAGCTACGACTGGTTGGAGCGCTGCAGACAGCCGGGCATATTGTTGCCATGACCGGTGACGGAGTGAACGATGCGCCGGCGCTCCGTCAGGCAGACATTGGTGTGGCAATGGGGAGGGGGGGCACCGAGGTGGCGAAAGAGGCTGCCGACATGCTCCTGCTGGATGATAATTTCTCCTCAATTGAAGCGGCGGTGGAGGAGGGGAGGGGCGTTTTTGAAAATCTGGTGAAATTCATAAGCTGGACACTGCCGACCAACCTGGGTGAAGGGCTGGTTATTCTGGTGGCGGTGCTGGCCGGAGTACAGCTGCCGATTACTCCGGTACAGATACTCTGGATCAATATGACAACGGCAGTTCTTCTCGGGCTTATGCTCGCCTTTGAGCCGAAGGAAGCGGGACTGATGACCCGCCCCCCGCATAATCCGCAAATTCCGCTGCTGTCCAACGAATTGATCACGCGCATCATTTTGGTCGGATTGATGCTTCTTGCTGGGTCATTCGGACTGTTTGAATGGCAGTTGAAACATGGCAGCAGTGTTGAGGCGGCACGAACGTGCGCCGTCAATATCTTTGTATTCGGTGAGATTTTCTATCTATTCAATTGCCGTTCCCTGCGCCACTCCATGTTCCGCATCGGCCTGTTCAGTAATCGCTGGGTACTGGGTGGGGTCGGCCTTATGGTGCTGATGCAGCTCCTGTTCACCTACCTGCCGGTCATGAACGTGGCGTTCGGCAGTCGACCTATTGCCCTTCGGGAATGGGGGATAATTATTGCCGCATCAACTGTTGTATATTGTGTGATTGAATGTGATAAGTGGCTGCGCAGGAAATAATAAAAGGGCTTGCCGATTGGCAAGCCCTTTTGTAATGCACTGATGGAATACTATTACTTCGTCAATAGCCGAGCAGGCGTGGCAGCCAGAGAGAAATAATCGGTACATAGGTTATCAGCAGCATGAAACCGATCATGGCAAGCAGCCACGGCAGTACCGCCACCGAGAGTTCCGAAATCCCCATCTTGGTAATACCGCTGGCCACGTACAGGTTTAATCCTACCGGTGGGTGGCACATACCGACCTCCATATTGACGGTAATCAGAACCCCGAAATGGATTGGATCGATCCCCAGTTTCATTGCCACGGGGAACAGGATTGGTGCCAGAATCAGTATGATGGAGGAGGGCTCCATAACATTGCCGGCCAGCAGCAGCAGCACGTTGGTTACCAGCAGGAAGGCAACAACGCCCAGGTTATGGCCCAGAATCCAGTCGGCCATGATCTGGGGAATCTGCTCGTGGGTCATCAAAAAGGAGAACAATACCGCGTTGGTGATAATGTAGAGCAGCATTGCCGACATACTTGCTGAATCAAGCAGAACTTTTGGTATTTTGGCAAAGGTGATGTCTTTATACACAAACACCGCAATAACGAAGGCATAGACCGCACTCATGGCAGCAGCCTCTGTCGGGGTAAAGAGACCACTGTAGATTCCGCCCAGAACGATTACGATCAGCAGCAATCCCCAGACGCTTTCCCGGAAAGCTTTTAATCTCTGTATGCCAGTGGCTTTCGGCATGCGGGGGTAATCGTTTTTGCGGGCAATCCACCAGGAAACCAGACCGAGCAGAGTAGCAAGCATCAGTCCAGGTACAACACCGCCCATGAACATGCCGCCGACTGATGAGTTGGTTGCCACACAGTAAATAACCATGGGGATTGATGGTGGAATCAGGATGCCGAGCGACCCAGATGTGGTGATAACACCAGCACCATAGCGCTTGGGGAAACCGGCTTTTACCATGGCCGGCAGAAGAATCGAACCGATGGCTACAACAGTTGCCGGACTTGACCCGGAAACGGCGGCAAACAGTGCGCAGGCAATAACACCGGACAGCGCAAGTCCGCCATGCCAGTGGCCGACCATTGATGTCGCAAAGTTAATCATCCTTTTTGCAACACCACCGTGGGTCAGGAAGTTACCGGCCAGAATAAAGAAGGGGATCGCCATGATCTCGAACTTCTCAATGCCGGTAAAAAGCTTCATCGCCACCGCTTCTGTCGGTATCTGCGTAAAAAAGAAAAGGAATGAAAGAACAGTCAAGCCGAGGGCGATCGAAATCGGCATGCCGGTCAGCATCAGCAAGATCAAAAGGGCAAACACAATACCGGTACTGCCAAGCATTGCTATGGCACCCAGGGCAACAGCAATACCGAGCATCAATTTTGCTGCCTTTTGTTTGGAAAATTGTTCCCATCCAGCTACAGCTGTACTCATTTGGCACCTCCAGCTTTTTCAAACTTGTGCTCTTCATATTCTTCGAGCGCAACAGTAGCGTCGACCATATCTTCAAGACCATCAACCGCACCATGATCGTGATGCGGCAGTTCACCGGTGCGGAAAAAGCCCCATCCTACCTGCAGGAAGCGGAAGCACATCAGATAAGAACCGAGAGGAACGGCCGAGTAAATAATCCATGTCGGCCATTCCAGATCCGGTGTGATCGGTCCCTCGTACAGATCTCCGATGGTCATCCCCAATTTGTTAAAGAGGGCGTAATGCATACCGTTTTCCCAGACAAAGCGAGCGCCCAGTGTGCCAATCAGGCCGGTGAACAGTGCACCGCCGGCGATACCGAGAATAACGCACTTGGTTCGCCATGTGTCCGGCAGGCGAGTGACTATGACATCGACTCCGACGTGGATACCGCTGCGTACGCCGTAGGCAGCGCCAAACTTGGCCATCCAGACGAACATGTAAATGCACAGTTCCTGAGCCCAGCTCATATTGATGGTCAATAGCCAGTCCTGCACGCCTGGAATCGGGACGCCGGACAGATAACGGTGAACAACGGCCACAAAGACCACCACCGTTGCCATGCCGATGAGGAAGGTAATGATAATTTCCTCAAGATGATCAAGATATTTCATCATAGTGTCTGCTCCTGTGAATGGTCATAAAAAAGCCGCTGCGTCAGCCGCAGCGGCCATATATACGAGCTTAATGGGCTGTGTATCCTGTTGCTTTGTAAACCTCTTGAACCAGATCAGCACCGATACGGCTCATGTTTTCTTTATGGGCTTTATCCATGGCCTTTTTCCACTGGGCACGTTCAGCTGCTGTGAGTGTAATAAACTGGGATTTACCCGATTTTTTTACAGCTGCAAGGGCTTCATCATTATCTTTCTTAGCAACATCATTGGCGAACACGGTTGCATCCTTCATCGCTCCTTCAAGAATGGTGCGGATGTCAGCGGGCAGACCAGCCCAGAACTTTTTGTTAACGATAACGGCATAACCAAGGTAGCCGTGATCAGAAAGGGTTACATATTTCTGAACTTCATGCATTTTCTGTGTGTAGAGGTTGGAAGGGGGGTTCTCAGTACCGTTGACAACACCGGTCTGCAGAGCCTGATACACTTCAGAGAACGCCATTACTTGCGGGTTGGCGCCTACGGAACGCATCTGTGAATCAAGTACCTTGGAGGACTGAATACGTAATTTTTGCCCTTTGAAGTCGGCAACATTTTTGAGCGGGGTATTATTACTCATAACTTTAAAACCGTTGTCCCAGTAGGCAAGACCGTGAATACCCTTTGCTTCAAGCTTGGCCAGCAGTTTGGCACCGACTGGGCCCTGGGTGACTTTGTGCAGCTCCTGATAGTTATCAAAGATGAACGGGAGGTCAAACACTTCAAACTCTTTGACGCCTAGCGGAGCGAACTTGGCAAGTGATGGAGCCAACATCTGGACAGCGCCGAGCTGCAGAGCTTCCATCTCTTCCTTATCTTTGTAGAGCTGGCTGTTCGGATACACTTCAATCTTAACCCGGCCTTTGGTACGCTCCTCGGCAATCTTTTTGAAGTAGTCGGCAGCCTGGCCCTTTGGAGTGTGCTGGGCGACAACGTGACTAAACTTGATGAGAATGGGCGCGGGGGCGGCAAAGGCTGTCAACGGAAGTACAAGAACTGCGGCAACGGCAACCATACTTTTGAGACAGATCGAAGAGCACACGTCTGAACTCCAGTCAC
>CAIOXL010000157.1 GCA_903862245.1 uncultured Geobacteraceae bacterium
CTGTTTGTATTGCTTCATCTGTGCACCTTTTTCTTGGTCGTTAAAGTGGCGCTGATAGTAACGCAGCTCACCACTTTAATTCACTTACAAAAGTTGCACTTCAGACTTGAATCCGCCAACAAAAAAAGCTGCCGGCTCTACGACACTTGCCGCCACTACGGTGACCATAACGGATAACAAGGGGATAAAGTATCCGGTTTCAGTTGGTTACTATAAGTAATACCGCCATTTATTTACCAGCTCACTACTCCATAGCTTTACACAAACAGAGGGCGCATTCACATGCGCCCTCTGTTTTGTTACTGCACAATGTCACAGAAAAACCGGTCAGAAACTGATCCCGGCTTTCAGTGAATATATTGGGCGAACCGCATATTCAGCCTCTACCGTTACACCGACCAGAGGAATGGGGGAAAGTTTGACTCCACCGAAAAAGCGCGGCACGGTGCTGGTCTCTTTGGCAAGGCTGCTCAGGGTCTGCAGATTCCCTCTGGCTTCGCTGGTGATCCAGAGCACGCCAGCTCCGGCATAGGGGGTGACAAACACGAAACCCTTGCTGATCGAAGCATCAGCCCCGTAGGTCTGTATGCCAAGATCATTTACCCCGTCAAGTTTTGTATAGGTGGCCCGAACACCGATAGCCGGACTTGCCACTCCACCGCTCAGGATTGATTTACTCAGTTCGGCGCCGTACAGCTTGATATTACTCCCGGTTGAACCTGAATATATGGCGCCCACATCAATGCCGAACGGCAGCCCCTTGCGGACGCGTACTTTGGGAATAATCAGATATGACGGTGCATCATTGTTAAAGGCGGATTTCCAATAGTTGGTCCCCTTGTCAATGCTTATGGCTGAAGCTTCAACGGCGATATCAAACCCGCTGATGCCGAGCGGTGCAGCCGGAGCCAGGTTTCTGTAGCCAAGCACAGCCCCCGCCTCCTTACTTAGGCTCTTAAATTCATCCTGAGTGATTCTGGTGATAAAATTGATATCTGCAGCAAAAACAGCTGAACCTGCAAGTGTCAAAGCTGCTGCAATCATCCCGCATACTAACCTTCTTCTCATGCAAATCTCCTCGTCGTTATTCTATGGTGTCCGGTAGGGAAGTACCTACGGTGCAGGCTTTACCGGTGCAGAAGCAGGCTTCACCGGCGGAGGTACCGGCTGTACCGGTTCCGTCTTTTTCACCAGATAGTTGGCAACAAAAATGAACTCGTCCAGATAATCCCGTACGCCATCCTTGTTCAGGTCATGGAGCGGAGCTTCTGCTGTACCGACCTCTTTCAGAAACGTATTCCACCCGAGCTCGTCTAAAGACAGTACGGTTTTAACCGGCGGTGCAACGGTAAGGGGATATTCAAACTCCTCAGCCCCTGCCAGAATTGTTACGGTCATTTTGCCGGTACCGGCAGCAGGCAGCACTTCCACATTCCAACGCAATTTATTTTGCTGGTCCTGTTTAAAGGAAACCAGTGTGCCGCCGTTCACGGCAAAGTTAGGTGACAAGGTTATCCGGGCAGGAATGTCAATCGTCAGGACAGCTTTGCTGCGGCCGTCACTCAGCAGAATCGGAGGCTCCTGGCTGATTGTCTGGGAAACCTTCTTGTTAAAGAGTGTCGCCATAACCGAAAGCTTTTTGCTGCCGCCGTACTGCTGGAACCGCTCGGAAACGCTCAGGTAGACGATATACTGCTGCGTTTCTTCCGGTTTTGTGTCAGCGGCCGGAGTGGCAGCGGGTTTCCCCTGCTCTGCTGTTCTGACAGCCGGCGATTCGTCACTGCCGGGTGTTGCCGGTGGTGGTGTAATAGGCGCTGGCTTGGAAGGCTGCTGCTGTTGTTGCTGCATCGGATCAGTCGGCAGAGTTATCGAGCCGGGGTAGGTTCCCGAGGAGATTGCCGTAGAAGTTGCCGTTGATGCAGGAACCGTCGTAGTTGCCTGCTGTGTCCCCTGAGTTGTTTGTGTTGTTGTCGAGCTGAACGGGATACCCGCTGTTGCGGTGAAAGTTGAGTCGCTCGTTGTGCTGTCCGGTGAAGTTGCCACAGTAGAGCCACTGTTGTTGATCATGGTGTAGTTGACGGAAGTAATACCGCCGCTTCCGGTTTTCGAGGCGAACGTAATCGAAGCAATCTGCCCGCTGCTCGATAACGGGCTGTTACTGATAGCGGCTATTTTGATGAGACCGGGGGTTGAATGGTTTTCAGCGAAAATGGTTCCTGCCGCTAACCCTCCTTTGGTTACCGTCGGACTGCTCACTGATGTTGTATCGTACCGTATATCGATCTGCACACCATATACGCCGTCCATTCCAGTGCCATCCACTGAAAATGCGGGTGATGTCCCGTTGACAGAGACGGAGGCGGCAAATGAAGTAGAAGCCAGCAGTGCTAACAGCAGCAGAGAACGGGTAATTAATACTATATAGTTCATGAATGCTCCTTTTGGATGTAATTGGTGCCTTGGCAGTGTCGTTACGGGCGGAATATATACCATGAAATGCTGCTCTATACCAGTATCTTGCTAATCCATAAAACAGGGCCGCGTATCAATCCGGAGAACACCCGGGTTTGACACGCGGCCCATTTTTGTTGCGAAGTGGCGCTAGCCACACTTTGAGTCGGTAGGATTAAACCCTCACTGCCTTTATAAATTCGATACCAGAGTACCGGAAAACATAAAGGCCTTTGTTGCGCCGGTTCCCGCTTCAGTAAGCGTAAAGCTGTAAGAAACGTTCACGGTGGCTCCGCCGGTTGAAGTTGATTTAAGGGTGAATAAAGCCGGATGGAATTTATCAATGGTTTTCCCGTTAGTCAGTCCATCAAAAGAGGGTGTGACTGTGCCAGAACTGGAAGTTACAGTAAGGTTGCTCACGGTGTAACTCGAACTCGCACCGAAAGCGGCAAGTTTAAATGCTGGCCAGTTAGCTGCCGATGCCGGAGTTAAAACATTATTCGTGCTGCTGTACGGCAGCTGAAGTATATCATCCCCATTATAGGCAACCCTTGATAACTCGATATATGGAGCGAGTGCCGTAATTGTCACCGTAACCGGCGCGCTGTTTGCTGTCGTACACCTGACGATCAGGGTTGCACTGTAAACGCCGGCAACATCAGCGATGAAAGAGGGGTTGGCTGACGTTGTACTGGTAAGGACCGCTGTACTGCCGGACGGCCGTGTCAGGGACCATTGGTAGGTCAGCTGAGAACCGTCAGCGTCAAAGCTGAGACTGCCGTCAAGCTTCACCAGGTCACCGGCGATGACGGTTCGGGTCTCAACACCGGCATTTGCCACAGGGGTAGAATCAAAGGGGGCGGCAGTTATTGTGACCCGCACAGGGGTACTATATTCAGTGGGGTCTTTAACAATCAATTCGACGACATAGTCGCCGGACAGGTTGGCGGTAAACGTCGGTTTCTGGGCTGTCGCGCTTGACAGGGCAGCAGTGCTGCCAGTCGGTCTGGAAACAAATGCCCAACTATAGGTCAACGGATCGCCGTTCGCATCACTGCTGGTGCTGCCATCAAGCGTTACCACTGTGCCGGTAAGGACACCCCTGTTGAAGCCGGCATAAGCAACCGGCTTTGCATTGGCTGCTGATGCGGTGATTGTCACCGTAACAGCGGTGCTGTTCGATTCGTCGTTACTGACAACCAGATTCAGAACATAGGCTCCCGCAACATCTGCCGTGAAGGTCGGTCGCGCTACCGTTGCGCTCGACAGGGCAGCTTTGCTTCCCGTCGGCTTGGAGGTGAATGACCAGCTGTATTTGAGCGGAAGGCCACTGGCATCTGTGCCGCTGCCGTTCAGTGTGACCACAGAGCTTCTGGTGACGCTCTGTGCCGCACCGGCGTTTGCCACAGGGGCTACATTGTGGGCATCACCCGAGGCGGTTACGGTAACGGTCGCAGCATCACTTGATATTTTTCCGTCATTAACGGTCAGGCTCAATACGTACACACCTTCAAGATCGGCGATAAACGTTGGTCTGGCAGCAGAGGCACTGGATAATGCTGCAGCACTCCCGGTTGGTTTTGACTGGAATGACCAACTGTAGGTCAGGGTATCACCAATATTTGCATCACTGCTGGCACTGCCATCCAGGGTAACGAACCTGCCGGTCAGGACGCTCTGGCTCGTTCCGGCATTAGCCACCGGGGCGGCATTGGTGCCAGCACCGGTTGCCGTAATAACTACAGTGGACGAACTTGTTGTTATCCCGTCGGAAATGACCAGTTTGAGGGTATAATCGCCAGGGACGTCGGCGGTAAATGTCGGATTCACGTCTGTAGGAGTTGTCAGGATTGCTACACTGCCGGTTGGTTTGATTTCTATCGTCCATTGATAGGTAATCAGATTGCCGTCGGCACCGGTACTTTGCGAACCATCCAGGGCAACAACGCTGTCAATGCCGGAGACTACATTTTGTGCATCACCCGCCTTGGCTACCGTTGTCTGGTTATTAGGGGCATTTCCGCCGCCACCACAACCAGTCAAGCTGAGCAGCCCGACAGCGAACAACAGCATAATAACAGAAACAATATTTTTACTCATGACCTACCTCCAGTATGGCACTCAGTGATAAAAACCGTAGACAGACTACAGAGCACCAGCGGGCTGTGACCAATGTGTATGCCAATGGTCACAGCCCGGGTGTCTCTCGTTATTGCGTGGTACTGCTATTTGCCGACAATCTGCCAGTTGGTGCCAAGGTTCGGTGTCAGAGTTGCACTAACACTTGTTCTTGTCGCGCCATTCATATACCAGACCAGCGTATTGTTGGTCGCCATGGTCGGATCTCTCCAAAGCAGGTCAAGCTTGCCGTCTTTGTTGAAATCTGCAACACCGGCGATTATCCACGGTTGTGCCATATCGACCAGAGTGCCGGTAGAGGCGGTCGTGATGCCGTTCATGTACCAGATAGCGATGTTGTTTGCGTTGGCGTTTCTATTTCTCCAGATAATGTCCGGTTTGCCGTCGCCGTTGAAGTCGCCGACTCCGCCCACTACCCACTGTGATGAAATGTTGTCCAGAAATGCGCTGGAACTTGTGCGGGTAGCACCATTCATGTACCAGACGAACGTGTTGTTTGTGTTGGTGTTCGGGTTTCTCCAGAGGATATCAACATTGCCGTCGTTGTTGAAATCGGCGACCCCGGCAACAACCCATGGGGCTGCCTGTGTGGCAACGGTAATCTGGCCGATTTTGTTAACCCCGTTCATGTAGTAGATCATGTTTTGACCTGTCGCCTGATTGCGCCAGAGCAGATCTGTCTTGCCATCATGATTGAAGTCACCGGTGCCGACTATTGCCCAGTTGGCTCCGGGAGATGCGGGCAGGGCTGTTTCAGCAATTTTGGTGATATTGTTCATGAACCAGACGAGATTGCTGTTTGCGGTATTTGCCCAGAGAATGTCCGTTTTGCCGTCGTTGTTGAAATCCTTCGGCATGGTGAAGTTGGCCGTATAAAACTCGCTGGCCAATACATTTGTTGCCGTAAAAGTCGGCAGCAGGCTGACGATTACGTTTGATGAGTTTGTCCAGCTGACAAACTGATAGCCAAGGGCGGGTACCGCAGTAACCGGTGTTGCGTTGGCGCTGTAGTTTACCGCCTGGACAACGGTGCCGGTGAGCGTGCCGTTGGCGCCGGGACTGAACGAAACTACATACTGCTGGATAGCGGCGGCGCAGGTGGCCGTGACTCCGGCGTTGAGTCCTGTGCAGCTCCATGCCCACGGCCCGGTTCCGGTGACCGTGGTTGATGTGCCAACCGAGCAAAGATTTGCCGTCGGCTTGACAATGAACATGGCACTGTTGCTTGTACCGCAGACGCCGTTAATTGGAGCGGTTGTCATCGTAGTAATGATATTTGATGCCGGGGAATCTCCTGCAGCATTGTATGCGTATATCCGGTAGCGGAAGTAGATGCTGGGAGATTGGGCCACCGTTGTATCGGTGAAGCTTGTTACGTTGGCAAGAGCCGTTCCGACCGGGGTGAAGTTGGTGCATGTCTGGCCGGCACAGCGCTCGATACGGAAACCGATCTCATTCTGAATATTGCCTGCGGTCGTTGGTGCGGCAACCGGTGTCGGATCGACCCAGGTAACAGAAACAGACGTGTTATATGTGGTACTTGTTGTCTGGTCCGGTGCATTCGGTTTGAGATTAACAACCGTAAGCTTGATCGGGCGCATCATGTCCATATCTTCATGGCTCAGGATGTGACAATGCCAGACGTACTCCCAGCCGAAGTCATAGAGAATATTGGTAACGCCGGCGGCATAGGGTGATGGTGCAACATAGGCCTGACCGGTGACCGGGTCGATGCTGCTGAATCCCATAGTTGCTCCGATGGGGATGGCCGGGTTGAGCGGCCGCAGGCTGTTCGGAATACCGAAGGGAAGAGCCGGTGCACGCGGACGCACGGCAACGATGGTGTCTTCCAGCGGGCTGATCTTGACCGTATCTTTCCAGCCCAGTTCATTCGGTTCCGGCATGAGAATCTGACCGTCCCAGCCGACGCGGTTGATTAGCTGCACATCAAAAATGTGGAAGTGAATCGGATGGGTATCAACACCGTTGTGCGATATCTTCCAAATCTGGGTGCCGTCGGTCAGTTTGTTGTACCCGGTGACCGCATCTGCAGTAACCGTGAGGTCCGCTGTTGTAGAGTTGGTGATATTTTCAGTCGGAATATCGGAGAAGCCGTACAGAATCAGGTTCGCCGTCAGTGACGTCGGATTGGGAATCTGCATGCCAAGGTTGCCGCTCATACGCCCATAGACCGGGTCAAAGGAAGCGCCCATTTCATCATGCAGGCCTTTTGGCTCCGTAGGGGCAACTACCGGCTTTCCGGTCAGGGTGACAAACTGGAGATCCTGGTCGTTGATCTGAGCAATCCCTTCCCACGGAAAGTTGGGGGGGAAGTACGATGCCGGGTAAACGGTATCATAGGCTTTCTGTCCGACGATGATCGGTTCCTGAGCCCGCTCGAACAGGGTTTTTGCCGGTGCGGGGTTTACTGCGGTGACCGGAGCCGCTGCAGTAAATTCTTTTTCCAGAGCGGTCGGGTCAAAGGTGAACGCCGGGTCTGCTCCGCCTGCTGGACGCACAATCACCTGCATGACGGTACGGGTGTTCGGTGCATAGCCGGGGAGTGTGCCGTGGGGCACATTCGAAGGATCTGCCGGGTCCACTACCCAGGTGCCTGTGACCGGGTCCAGGACTCCGCCGGCGCCGAAGCCACCGGTATCGCGGTTGTCAGAGGAACCGGTGAAATAATCATAGTTACCGACGCCGGCGGGCCAGGCTGCCGGGGCATCGTTGTACAGGATCAGGGTCTGTCCGGCATATTTTGTAAAATCAACGATGACGTCAGCCCGTTCGGCAGGGCCGAGGGCCAGACCCATTTTGTCCACATTGCCGACCCAGAAGGCGGTCGGATCGGTAATATAGGTGATCGGCTGCTGGTCGATGGTGACCGGCTTCGGCAGGAAGCCCCCTTCGGTGCCTATCTGGATGAATTTTGGTCCGAAATTGGTGCAGTCCCATAAGCCGGTGGTGGCATTCTGGGTACAGGTTCCCGGATCGGGAACGCCGCCAGCACGGCCATCTGTCGGCCAGAGAGTTGGCCATCCGGCAGTCGGGCCGGCCGGAACCATTTTTACTTCGGTATAGGGTGATGCTGCCCGTGGATCAGGGCTGGTCACCGTCGTATCAGCTTTATAGAACGAAAGATTCTGGAATCTGTCGCTGGCCGCATTCAGAATACGAAAACGGTAGGCGCGGGGATCGACGGTCAGAGAAGGAAAGGCGGTGCCGTTGACAACTGCAGTGTCCTGAAACGCTTCCATTCCCATGGAGGGGTGGGGCGTTCCCGGAATGTTCAAAGGCTGGCCGGGTGTCGTGCAGTTGGCATACACGGCCTTGTAGGGACTGCTGCAGTCCAGATCAAAATACGGGTTGGCAACCGGTCCCTTGGTGATGATTGTAGCCGGGTAGAACCAGGGACCGTACATCCAGCGGCCGAACGGGTTGACGCCGCCCATTCCGGCAACGGAAGTCTGGGCAGGCATGTACACGTGCGGCAGCCACAGGTCTCCTTCCACCGGCGTACGGACGCCGTTGATCAGCTGGCCGCTGCCCCAGTTCCAGAGCGGATCGTACTTGCGGATCTCCGAGGCGTTAACATAGGTTTTATCCTGGATGATGAGCGGAATCTGGTCGGCCGGAATGATGCCGCGGGCGATCAGGTCCTGCTCATATTTGTCCTGGATTACATAGCCAGCCGCTTCACCGGCATACACGTTAAGGCGGGTTATGCCGAAGGCGTGGTCATGGTAGAACATCAGCCGGGCACTCTGCTGATTGGTAAAATAATAGGTAGTTGCGCCATCGCCCGGATCGGGCATGTCAGGAACATTCTGGAGACTTACCCCTTTGGTAAACGGCGTAATCTCTTCAACCGGAGTAATCCACTGGTGGGGAGTTCCGTCACTGATCCACGGGGTACGCCCGCCGTGCAGATGGATGGCGGCACGGTTCTGCGGATAACTGGCGCAGGTGTTCGGTTCTATGGTGTTATCACAGTTGCTGCCCTGACCACGGAGTGTGCCTGGATAGGCGGGGCCGGGGCCGGCACCCATTACAGTGGAATCCACCGGGATAAAGAGGTCACCTGCCGCTCCGGCGGGGAGACGGTTGGTGAATTTGATGCGCACCGGGCGGTCTCTCTCCGCAATAATCGTTGGTCCGAGGTAGTGAACCGGTGCCGAGGCGACGGTATTGTCGGCAGCAGTACAGGCGTGCTGATCGGCCCCGCATTTGTTCTGACTCGGCAGGGTGCCTACGGAGGTGTTCGTGCCGGGGTTGACCTGTACATAGCCGCGCAGGAGAGTCCCCGCTGCGGGAAGGTCGGAGTGCATCTGCTCCCGGTATTCTACGAGATTGATCTCATAATAATCCGAGCCGGGATAGGACGTTGTGTCCGGTTTGCCGACCGGCAGGTACTGCCCGAGGTTATTGGCATTACCGGCACCGAACCGGGGGAGGGTATCGACGAACTTGGCCAGCGGGGGACTGTTCGCCCAGTTTGCCGTCGTGTAGTAATCCGGTGTGGCCGGCAGGCCGTTAACCAGCGGCCCGGTCGGGATTGCGGGGACCGTTCCCGCACCGGCAGCGAGAGGGAAGCTCATGATGCTGAGCAGGGCCAGCATCAGCCCGTACCTCCACCAAATAGTTGTTTTTTGCATATTCATTATATCCTCCTGGGTACACTAAGAAGTGCTCTTTGGTTTCAGTTTGCAGCTGGAGCGGCCTTCAGTGCTTCCTGCCTGGCATCATAAATTTTCAATCGCTCCGCTTTGAGCGCTGTCGCTGCAGTTTTGCGCTTGGTATCGGTAATGCGCTGTTCCTGTTGTTTGCTGACCATCTCTTTCTTTGCAGCCAGTTCCGGCGTCATTGTAACTGTCTTGGCGTTGCAAACAGCGCTGTTCGCCGCCGATAGAAGTACCGTCATCATAACGGTCAGTTTAACTCTGGTGAGTATCCTGTTCTTCATGTTTCTCCTCCCCTGTTTTTTGAAAGCACATATTGTGTGAACGTTCAGTTAGATTATTGATTCAAATAGTCATATAGTTTTATAGCAGACAGTGTGCCAATTTTATAAAAAAGCTAATATGCTGGAATTATTGAATTGATATGTGGTGGTTTGTGGAAAAGGTGCGTATTTGTCTCATAGTGAGACTGCTGTCTCAAGGGGTGAGGGATGAGGCTTACTGGATTACCCATTCACTTTTTGGCAGCAGGGCGGGATCTTTTCCCGGCCCGAGCTGGATGATATAGCACCCTTTTGAAATGTAGCGCTGGCCGGGACCAAAGCTGAAGCGTTCGTAATCACGTACGGTCAGATCCATCTGC
Source organism: uncultured Geobacteraceae bacterium (assembly GCA_903862245.1). Classification (GTDB taxonomy): domain Bacteria; phylum Desulfobacterota; class Desulfuromonadia; order Geobacterales; family Pseudopelobacteraceae; genus JACRCG01. The sequence continues at coordinate 9,916 of CAIOXL010000157.1, forward strand.
ATACTCATGATGTCCAGCAGATGATCGCGGTACAGGTTGTC
>CAIOXL010000158.1 GCA_903862245.1 uncultured Geobacteraceae bacterium
GCTATCGGTTCCCACCATCAGGGCCCGAAGAGGACTTGTACCTCCAAGTCACCAATCAACCACCACTGTTGATCGGATGGCACTTACGCGCCACGCGCCATGCCTGGCGCACACGAAAAACGGCCGGAGGGGGTCCCCTCCGGCCGTAGATCTATGCTAAATCAAGCGGTCCAGTCGTTCAAGCCGCTTCTAAATCAACTTCAGCTGCAGTAACATCTGCGGCTTCTGTCTCCTGCCCTTCTTTTGCTACGAGCGGCTCTGCAATCAGCCGAAGATTCCGATAGCGGGCAATGCCCGTTCCTGCCGGTATCAACCTGCCCATGATGACGTTTTCTTTAAGACCGCGCAGATGATCGATCTTTCCTTCAATAGCAGCCTGGGTCAATACTTTTGTCGTTTCCTGGAACGACGCTGCTGAAATGAAGGACTCGGTTGAAAGCGATGCTTTCGTGATGCCAAGCAGAAGCGGTTCAGCAACGGCTGGTCGTTTGCCGTCACGGAAAGCCTTGTCGTTTTCCTGCTCAAACAACCAGCGCTCAATCTGATCATCCACCAGAAGATTGGTGTCGCCCGTGTCCTTGATGCGAACACGACGCAGCATCTGACGTACTATCACCTCAATGTGCTTGTCATTGATCTTAACGCCCTGGAGACGATACACCTCCTGAACTTCGTCGACCAGATACTTGGCCAGTTCTTTGACGCCCAGTACTCGCAGAATGTCATGCGGATTGGATGAACCATCCATCAGCGGCTCACCGGCACGAACATGATCACCTTCGTGTACACTGATATGCTTGCCTTTCGGGATCAGATACTCTTTTGGCTCGCCCAGTTCAGGGGTGACAATAACTTTCCGTTTGCCCTTGGCATCTTTACCGTATGTCACGCGGCCGTCGATCTCGGTGATAACGGCAAAGTCCTTCGGCTTGCGTGCTTCGAACAGTTCGGCAACACGCGGCAGACCACCGGTAATATCCTTTGTTTTGGTGGTTTCACGCGGGATCTTGGCGATAATATCACCGGCGCTGATAATGGTATCGTCAGTAACCGAAATATTAGCACCAGCCGGCAGGAAGTAACGGCCAATGGTACCGCCACCTTCTCCGGTCGCATCCTTGATAGCAATTCGCGGACGTTTGTCCGTATCCTTGGTTTCAATAATAACCTTGCGGGAGAGACCGGTAACATCATCAAGCTGCTCTTCCATGGTTACGCCTTCAAGGATATCGGCAAACTTGACCCGACCGGCGACTTCAGTAAGAATCGGCATGGTGTAGGGGTCCCACTCTGCAAGCGTAGCACCCTGTTTAACCGCTCCACCTGGAGCGATTTTGATCTTTGCACCGTACACTACGGTGTACTTCTCACGCTCACGGCCGGTTTCGTCAATAACGGCGATTTCACCGTTACGATTCATAACGATATGGTGACCTTCATTGTTGATTACGGTATTGACGTTTATGTAGTTGATTATACCGTCGGCACGAGCTTCCAGTGATGTCTGCTCTGCGTGACGTGATGCGGTACCACCGATATGGAAGGTACGCATTGTCAGCTGGGTACCCGGCTCACCGATGGACTGAGCGGCAATGACGCCGACAGCTTCACCCATATTGACGCTATGGCCACGGGCAAGGTCTCGTCCGTAACACTTGGCACAAATGCCGCGCTTGCTCTGGCAGGTAAGTACGGAACGGATCTTAACCTTTTCGATGCCGGCATCTTCAACCCGTTTAACCAGATACTCATCAATCTCCTGGTTCGTTTCTACCAGCACTTCGTCAGTCAGCGGGTCATGAATATCGTCAAGGGCAACACGCCCAAGAATACGGTCGCCGATCGGCTCTAAGATCTCTCCGCCTTCGGTCAGAGAAGACACTATCAGTCCGTCCAGAGTGCCGCAGTCAATTTCAGTAATAATGGCGTCCTGGGCTACATCCACCAGACGGCGTGTCAGGTAACCGGAGTTAGCAGTTTTCAGAGCCGTATCGGCAAGACCTTTACGAGCTCCATGGGTTGAGATGAAGTACTGAAGAACCGTCAACCCTTCACGGAAGTTCGCGGTAATCGGCGTTTCAATGATCTCACCGGATGGTTTGGCCATCAAACCACGCATACCGGCAAGCTGGCGAATCTGCTGTGCAGATCCACGAGCACCGGAGTCAGCCATCATATGGATGGCATTGAATGACGATGTTTCTACCTTGCTGCCATCGCGTGCGGTGACAATTTCTTTTGAAAGGTTGTCAAGCATTTCGGTGGCAATCTCTTCCGTCGCTTTTGCCCAGATGTCGATTACTTTGTTGTATCTCTCGCCGTCGGTGATTAGACCTTCGGTGTACTGATTCTGAATTTCGGTGACCTCTTCATGGGCTTTCTCAATGATAGCCGGTTTACCTTCAGGTATGACCATATCATCCAGGCAAATAGAAATACCGGCCAGGTTCGCATACTTGAATCCGATTTCCTTGAGGCGATCAGCCAGAAGGACGGTCTCTTTGCTGTCAGACAGGCGGTAACAGGTGTCAACCAGGTTTGACAGTTCTTTTTTGGTCATTACCTTGTTTATGGTTGAAAACGGGACGGCAGAAGGAAGAACATCACGTAGCAGAATACGGCCTGCAGTGGTATCAACCATCAGTGCTTTCTCGTCGGTAGACAGGTTTTTCATGCGGACTTTGATCAATGCCTGCATGTCAATTTCGCCGGCATCAAAAGCTATTCTGACCTCTTCCGGTGAAGAAAAACAGCCGGATACATTTACGCCAGCCATCAATTCCTGCTCGGTTGGGCGGTAGTACTCACCCTTTGCATTAATCCTGTCGCGGGTCATGTAGTAAGCGCCAAGAACCATATCCTGGGAAGGTACGATGATCGGCTTGCCGTTAGCGGGAGAGAGGATGTTGTTTGTCGACATCATCAGTACGCGGGCTTCAACCTGACTCTCGATTGACAGCGGCAGATGGACAGCCATCTGGTCACCGTCAAAGTCGGCATTGAATGCGGTACAGACCAGTGGATGAAGCTGAATGGCTTTGCCTTCAATGAGGACCGGTTCAAATGCCTGAATCCCGAGACGGTGAAGGGTCGGAGCACGGTTGAGCATGACCGGGTGTTCTTTGATAACCTCTTCCAGAACGTCCCAAACTTCCGGACGTTCTTTCTCAACCATTTTCTTTGCGCTTTTTATGGTGGTTACGAAACCGCGCTCTTCCAGTTTGTTATAGATAAACGGCTTGAACAGTTCCAATGCCATTTTTTTGGGAAGTCCGCACTGGTGGAGTTTAAGCTCCGGACCGACAACAATAACGGAACGGCCGGAGTAATCAACACGCTTACCGAGAAGGTTCTGACGGAAGCGTCCTGACTTCCCTTTGAGCATGTCGGAAAGTGACTTGAGAGGGCGTTTGTTCGGGCCGGCAATAGCTCGGCCACGGCGACCGTTGTCAAAGAGGGCATCAACCGCTTCCTGAAGCATACGCTTTTCGTTGCGGATAATGACTTCAGGAGCCTGCAGTTCACAAAGACGCTTCAGGCGGTTGTTGCGGTTAATAACACGGCGGTACAGATCGTTCAGGTCTGACGTCGCAAAACGGCCGCCATCAAGAGGTACCAACGGGCGCAACTCAGGGGGGAGAACCGGAATACACTCCAGAATCATCCATTCCGGCTTGTTGCCGGAGTGGCGGAATGCTTCAACAACTTTGAGACGTTTTGCAGTTTTTTTGCGTTTTGCTTCGCTGGTAGATTCCACCATTTCGGTACGTAATGTAACGGCGAGGTCTTCCAGATCAAGCGCACGGAGACATTCTCTGATCGCCTCAGCACCCATTCCTCCGGAAAACGCATCAGAACCGTATTCCTGCTGCATCTGAATATATTTATCCTCAGACATAACTTCGCAGAAATGCAGTGGGGTATTCTTTGGATCACTGATAACAAAACCCTCAAAATAAAGAACTTTTTCCAGATCCTTGAGCGTTATGTCCAGCAGGTTGCCGATTCGGGAAGGGAGTGACTTCAGGAACCAGATATGGGCTACAGGTGTCGCAAGGTCAATATGACCCAGACGCTCACGACGGACTTTTGAAGGGATAACTTCAACACCGCATTTCTCACATATGATGCCGCGATGCTTCATCCGCTTGTATTTACCGCAGTTGCACTCGTAGTCTTTTGTCGGGCCGAAAATCTTGGCACAGAAAAGACCGTCCCGCTCCGGTTTGAACGTACGATAATTTATGGTCTCAGGTTTTTTTACTTCACCGTGAGAGCGCTCCCGGATTTTGTCGGGAGACGAAATAGAAATACGTATAGCTGAAAAGTGGAGTGGATCTTTTGGTTTATCAAAAAAGCTGAAATAATCTTCCACGATGCTTTCCTCCGTTTGTATGAAGCCGCACGTCTGATACAGACCCGGGCAGGAAATCTTTACTCTTCATCACCTTCAAGCAGGTCAACATCAAGGCAGAGGGACTGAAGTTCCTTGATAAGAACGTTGAACGACTCGGGCAGACCGGGTTCCAGGGTGTGTTTACCTTTGACGATTGCCTCATACATACGGGTACGTCCGGAAACATCATCCGACTTAACGGTCAAAAATTCCTGGAGAGCGTGAGCTGCGCCGTATGCTTCCATGGCCCAGACCTCCATCTCGCCAAGTCTCTGGCCGCCGAACTGTGCCTTGCCGCCCAGCGGCTGCTGAGTCACAAGGCTGTATGGCCCGATTGAACGAGCATGGATCTTGTCATCAACAAGATGATGAAGCTTCAGTACATACATAACACCGACCGTTACCTTGTTGGCAAAGCGGTCTCCTGTGCGGCCGTCACGCAGCCAAACCTGTCCCGATGAATGGAAATCAGCTTTAGCAAGCATTGACTTGATCTGTGCTTCACTGGCACCCTCGAAAACCGGGGAGGCCATTGCTACGCCGCGCTGAAGGCGACGGGCAACCTTGAGCAGTTCTGTACGGTCAAGGGCATCAATAAAGGCGCCGACTTCGTCATCACCGTAGACGTCTTTCAAATACGCCTTCAGGTTCTCCTCAGAGGTGTGCTTTTCGAGCATATCCTCGATTTTCCAGCCGATACCCTTTGCTGCCCACCCCAGGTGGGTTTCAAGGATCTGCCCCACGTTCATACGAGAAGGAACACCGAGTGGGTTGAGAACGATCTCGACGGGGCGTCCATCCTCCATATACGGCATATCTTCTTCCGGCAGAATTCGGGAAACAACACCCTTATTACCATGCCGGCCGGCCATTTTATCCCCGACCTGCAGCTTACGTTTGATCGAGATATATATTTTGACCATTTTGATGACGCCCGGAGGCAGATCATCACCACGCTTGAGCTTCTGAATCTTATCTTCGAAAACAGTGTGAATCAGGTCAATCTGACGGTTCAGGGTTTCAAGTATCTGATGCACTTTATCGTCAGTTTCACTGTCATCGCTGACAGAAATAGTACTCCAGACCGAATTGGCCAGAGAGTGCAGCGATTCTTCAGTGATCTGTTTCCCTTTTGCAAGAATCAGGTTGCCTTTGCTGTCTTCAAGTTTAACCGCCAGCGTTTTGCCGACCAAAAGTCTTTTCAGTTTACCGATGGCCGAGTCGCGGATAATCCGGATCTCGTCCTGTTCATCCTTACGGAGTTTATCCTCTTCGGCCTTCTCAATCAGTTCCGTACGGGAGTCTTTATCATTTCCTTTACGGGAGAAAATCTTGGCCCCGATGACGGTGCCTTCGACACCTGGAGGTACTGTGAGAGATGAGTCACGGACATCGCCCGCCTTCTCGCCGAAAATTGCGCGGAGAAGTTTTTCTTCCGGAGAGAGCTGCGTCTCGCCTTTAGGGGTGATTTTTCCGACCAGAATATCCCCCGGCTTAACTTCGGCACCAATGCGGATGATACCGGATTCATCAAGATCTTTGAGCGTCTCTTCGCCAAGGTTAGGGATATCGGAGGTGATTTCTTCTTTGCCGAGTTTAGTATCCCGGGCAACGCACTCAAATTCTTCAATGTGGATAGAGGTGTACCGATCATCCTTGATCAGCTTCTCGGAAATGAGAATTGAATCTTCGTAGTTGTAGCCGCCCCATGGCATGAAGGCAACGACGATGTTCTGCCCAAGAGCGAGTTCACCCATATCGGTGGACGGGCCATCAGCAATTACGGCGCCGCGTTTTACCTTGTCGCCGACCTTGACAACCGGTTTGTTGTTGATGCAGGTGTTCTGATTGGAACGGGCGAATTTGATCAGGTTATAAATGTCAACCCCGGTACCGTTTTCATCGATTTCGTTTTCATCAATTTTCACAACGATTCGTGCGGCATCGACAGACTCAACTTCGCCGTTGTGACGGGCTATGATTGATACTCCAGAGTCGCGCGCAACAATGCGTTCCATACCGGTTCCGACCAGAGGGGAATCGGCACGCAGCAGCGGAACTGCCTGCCGTTGCATGTTTGATCCCATCAGGGCACGGTTTGCATCATCGTTTTCCAGAAATGGAATCAGGGCAGCAGCGACTGATACCAACTGGATCGGAGCAACGTCCATAAGTGCGATTTCATCCCGGTGTACGAGAATAAACTCACCGCTTTTACGTGCCGAGTTGTAGTCATTAATGAAACGACCGTCTGCGTCCACTTCGGCATTTGCCTGAGCGATCGCGTGTCCTTCTTCTTCAAGAGCCGAGAAGAAGCGCACTTCGTTCGTCACTTTGCCTTCCTGCACAACACGGTACGGCGTTTCAACAAAACCATGATCGTTGATGCGGGCGTAGGTCGACAAGGAAGCGATGAGGCCGATGTTTGGTCCCTCAGGTGTTTCAATCGGGCATACACGGCCGTAGTGGGTCGGATGAACGTCACGGACTTCAAAGCCTGCGCGTTCACGGGTCAGGCCCCCAGGTCCAAGCGCCGAAAGACGGCGTTTGTGCGTTACTTCAGAGAGAGGGTTTGTCTGGTCCATAAACTGTGACAGCTGGGATGAACCAAAGAACTCCTTCACAACTGCCGAGACCGGCTTGGAGTTGATCAGGTCATGCGGCATGAGGTTTTCAACCTCCTGCAAACTCATCCGCTCTTTGATCGCCCGTTCCATACGAACCAGACCGATGCGGTACTGATTTTCCAACAACTCACCCACAGCACGCACGCGGCGATTGCCAAGGTGGTCGATGTCATCAATGGTCCCGCGGCCGTTCTTCAGTTCAATGAGGTACCGAACTATTTCAAGAATGTCATTTTTTACCGCAATCTTGATTTCCGGGTTAAGCAGATCTTCAAAAACCATCCTGTTGCGGCGTAACGTTTCAATCAGTCTGCGGTTCTCGTCGAAGCCGGCCTGATCAATTGCCTCAGTAAGTTTTATAGTGGCTTTTGACAGTCCGTACGTGGCAAAAAGCTCTTTCTGGAAAAAATCGTTATCCCGAATGATGCTATTAAGCTCATGCAGGAGCTGGTCTCTGAGCTTGTCTGAAACGGACTGACCCGCTTCAGCTTTTTTGAGCGATTTAGCAAGATCTGAAGGCAGTCGTGACACCAGATACTGGGCAAAAGCATCATTCGAATGGGCCAGACGGGCTATTAATGCTTCGAAACTGGTAACATCATCGCTGCTTAGCATACTTGGAGCGTTTAACACCATGCAGTCCTGCCATACCTTAAGGCCAAGTTTGTAATTCAGCTTAAGGCGGCCAACTGCAGAGAGGTCATACCGCTCTGGGTTGAAAAACAGATTGTCGAAGAGTGCCAGTGAACTTTTTAACGTTGGCGGATCTCCCGGGCGGAGTCTCCGGTATATCTCAATCAGACCCTCGTCGCTGGTGCTGATTTTATCAATCAGCAAGGTATCGCGGAACGACGAAGTAATGTGCAGATTGTCGATATATAAGGCCTTAAAGCTAGCAACCCCGCGAGCTTTGATTTCATTGAAGCGATCAAGCGTGATTTCATCATTGCATTCAACGATAATTTCACCTGTCGTCGGATCAACGATGTCGGAGGATGCGTAACGGCCGATAATCTCCTCAATAGTAGCAGGAACAGATTTGATGCCGCGTTCCTGCATTTTTTTGATCGAGGACTTGGTGAATTTACGGTTTGCTTTGACAAGAACTTCACCGTTAACAGGGTCAGTAACGTCAATTATAGCTTTCTGCAACGTAAGAAGCTCTGGTTCAATGCTTTTGGCGACGGCATCAGAGCCGATAACAATCTCTTCACTTTTGTAGTAATAGTTCAGCAACTGCTCAACAGAATATCCAAGAGCTTTAAGAAGAACCGTTGCGGGCATTTTTCTGCGTCGATCGATGCGAACGTAGAGGATATCCTTGTGGTCAAATTCAAAATCAAGCCATGAACCGCGGTACGGAATCACGCGGGCAGAGTAAAGAACTTTGCCGCTCGAATGCGTTTTGCCTTTGTCATGGTCGAAGAATACGCCTGGAGAACGATGGAGCTGACTTACAATAACCCGCTCGGTCCCGTTGATTATAAACGTACCATTGTCAGTCATCAGCGGGATTTCGCCAAAGTAGACTTCCTGCTCTTTGATGTCCTTTATCGCCTTGACAGTAGAATCTTTGCCGGAATCCCAAATCACAAGACGTACCTTCACCTTCATTGGTGCAGCATACGTCATGCCGCGCTGATGGCACTCGTCAACATCATACTTGGGCTTGTTAAGCGCATACGATACGTATTCGAGAGAGGCGCTTTCACTAAAATCCTTGATCGGAAAAACACTTCTGAAAACGGCCTCAAGACCGGTGTTCAGGCGGGATTCAGCCGAAACTTCCTGTTGCAGAAAGCGACGATACGAATCTTTTTGAATGTCAATCAGATTTGGGATTTCTATTATGTTCTTTATCTTGGCAAAGTTTTTACGCAAGAGGTGATTATTGGCAATAGAATAAGCCATGGCTTCTCCTTTGGCGGGTATCGTAACTGGTTCCAGATAATTACGTGTAACATACTGGAAAATCAGAAGTGTCTAGTAAACAAAGCGTGCCGAAACAGCACAAGCCAAGGCCGCTCCGGGCGACCTTGGCTCTCATAAAGACAACAATTTGGGGTGCTATTTGATAACTGCTTCTGCGCCTGCTTCCAAGAGCTGCTTCAGTGCTTCGTCAGCTTCCTGCTTCGAAACGCCTGTTTTAACCGGACCAGGAGCGCCGTCAACAACGTCTTTGGCTTCTTTCAGGCCGAGGCTGGTTAACGCACGAACAACCTTAATAACGTTGATCTTGTTGGCGCCGGCGGCTTTCAGGATAACATCAAATTCAGTCTGCTCTTCAACAGCCTCAGCAACAGCAGGACCAGCAGCAGCGGCAACAGCAACAGGAGCTGCTGCAGAAACGCCGAATTTTTCCTCAAGTTCCTTAACAAGTTCAGCAAGGTCAAGAACAGTCATTTTTTCGATAAAGCTGATTACATCTTCTTTAGTGATCGACATTGGGTAAAACCTCCGAATTAGTTTTTAAAATACGTTAGTTGCTTCAGATTAGTTTGCTGATTTCTGTACGCGAATAGCATCAAGCACGCGGACGAGCGATCCGGGCAGTGCAGCAAGCACACCAACAAAGTTGGTTGCAGGTGCCTGCATGGAACCAAGCATTTTAGCTAAGAGAACCTCACGCGACGGCAGGTCTGCCAATGCTTGAATCTGCTTGGGGTCAAGCAGTTTACCGCTCAGTGCGCCGGCTTTAAGTACAAATTTACCTTGTGGGTCTTTGGCGAATTTATACAGTACTTTTGCCGCACTTGCCGGGTCGTCATAGCTTATGGCTACGGCGGTAGGGCCTGTAAGGAACGGGCTGATGCATTCAACATCGGTTCCTTTGGCAGCCAGATCAAACAAAGTGTTTTTGAACACTTTGTACTCGACTGACGCAGCACGCAGCTCATTTCGGAGCGTTGTAGCCTGCCCTACGTTCATCCCGCGAAAATCCGCGAGAAAAACAGCCTTGGCGCGTGTCAGTCGCTCATGCATCTCGTTGACGAGTTCCTGTTTGGTGTTCTTGTTCAAGCGACTTCCTCCTTTCTTTTGGTATGTGGGGCAGGGCCCCGGCCAAAGTCAGGAACGCAGAAAAAATGCGAAACCCAAGTCTCGGCAGGTCCAGTAAGAGGATTAAGCGCATCAGCGCGCGCCTGCTGTCTTTGACTTTGGCTGAAACTAAAAATTATATCTGAGCGGTTACATCGCTGATATCAAGATTGATGCCTGCTCCCATTGTTGAGGAGAGAGAAATCTTCTTGATATAGGTACCTTTGGCCGCTGACGGTTTTGCTTTTACCAGTGCTTCCACAAGTGCAAGTAAGTTACCTTTTAGCATCTCTGCATCGAAAGAAACTTTGCCGACCGGGGCATGAATAATTCCGGCTTTTTCAACGCGGAATTCGACTTTACCTGCCTTCGATTCCTTAACAGCTTTACCGACCTCAAAGGTTACGGTTCCCACTTTCGGGTTCGGCATGAGACCACGGGGTCCGAGCAGCTTGCCGATCTTGCCGACAACGCCCATCATGTCAGGGGTTGCAATTGCGGTGTCAAAATCGAACCAGCCTCCCTGGATTTTGGCAACAAGATCATCGGCTCCGACATAATCGGCTCCGGCATCAACTGCTTCCTTCTCTTTTTCACCTTTAGCAAAAACAAGAACGCGGACATTCTTGCCGAGGCCATTCGGGAGGACAACAGCGCCACGCACCATCTGGTCTGCGTGTCGTGGGTCTACACCCAATTTAACCGCAACATCGACTGTCTCATCGAACTTTGCGTAAGCGGTCTGTTTTACAACATCAACGGCAGTCCCAAGTGGATACACCTTGTTTCTGTCGATTTTTGACATTGCTTCAGAATGTTTCTTTGCGCTTTTTGACATGGTACAACCTCTCTAGGGATCTTGATTAATAGATAGTGTAACGATTAGGCGATATCAACGCCCATTGAGCGGGCAGTACCTTCAACTGTTCTCATCGCTGCTTCAAGCGAAGCGGCATTTAAGTCCGGCATTTTCTTCTTGGCGATTTCCTCAACCTGAGCCTTCGTCAATTTGCCAACCTTGGTTTTGTTAGGCACAGCGGAGCCGCTTTTAAGGTCAAGAGCTTTCTTTATCAATACCGGCACCGGCGGTGTTTTGGTAATGAACGTGAATGATCTGTCGGCATATACAGTAATAACAACCGGCGTAATAGTTCCTTCATCAGCCTGTGTTTTAGCATTAAATGCCTTGCAGAATTCCATGATGTTGACACCATGCTGACCCAGGGCAGGGCCGATTGGAGGCGAAGGGTTAGCTTTGCCTGCTGGTACCTGTAATTTGATGTAGCCGGTTATCTTCTTTGCCATAAATGCTCCTTTATATAAAGCGTATGCCTGTCATCCCAAGAGTGAATGACTGATTGATGAATAAACTAGTTCTTTTCTACCTGCATGAATTCCAGCTCGACAGGGGTGGCACGGCCGAAAATCGTAACCGTTACACGCAGTTTCCCCTTGTCGGGCTTGACGTCTTCAACAACTCCTGAAAAATTAAGAAACGGGCCGTCAACAACACGCACGGTTTCGCCTACTTCAAACAGAACTTTGGGCCGGGGCTTCTCGGCGCCCTCTTCCATGCGGCGGGTAATCTTGTTAACTTCCTCGTCGGCGATGGGAAAGGGGGTATTACCACCGACAAAGCCGGTGACCTTGGAAGTTTCTTTCACGAGGTGCCAGGTTTCGTCCGTCAGCTCCATTTTAACTAAAATATAGCCGGGGAAAAACTTTCTTGAGGAGGTCTTTTTCTCACCTTTTTTGAGCTCAACAACGGTTTCACATGGGATGAGAATCTCTTCAAATAAATCTTCAACACCTTCGTTCTTTATTGTTTCAAGTAGGTTCAGGCGAACCTTGTTTTCAAAACTTGAATATGTATGTACTCCATACCATTTCATGGACATAGATTTGACCCTTTACCCTAGTATCAGACGCAGCAGCTTGGCCAGAATTAAATCACAGGCACCAAGGTAGAATGAAATCAGCACAACAATAACAATAACGACACCTGTCGTTGCAATTGTTTCCTTGCGAGTCGGCCATGTGACCTTTTCAAGCTCAAGCTTTACTGATTCAAAAAATGCGATAACTTTTTGCACGCTAAGCTCCTGGCAATTTAACTATGGCCACCGATTGCTCTCGGCCGCTGAGACTTCACTAAAGGAAACGACGATTGTGGCAGGCCAGGAGGGATTCGAACCCCCAACATCCGGTTTTGGAGACCGGCGCTCTACCAGTTAGAGCTACTGGCC
>CAIOXL010000159.1 GCA_903862245.1 uncultured Geobacteraceae bacterium
CATGATTCATACAAGGATTTTTATAACCGTACTGGCAATCACTCTTGGAGTGCTATATCAAACAGTAATTGCTGCTTCTGGACCACCACCACTGCAGCCAGTTCACTATGTTGATTTAAATAAATATGCTGGCTTATGGTATGAAATTGCCCACAATCCGAACAAAAATGAAGAAGGTTGCCAAAATAGTGTTGTAAGATTTTCGATCAGAGAAGATGGCGAAATAGATATCCTGAACAGCTGTCGTGATAGAAAGGATGGTAAGTTACACCATGCTGATGCTCGTGGATGGGTAGTAGATGCATCCAGTAATTCAAGACTGAAAGTGTCTTACTTTTGGCCTTTCAGAAAAGAATACATGATTATTGACCAAGGGGAAGAGTACGAGTATGCAGTTTTCTGTACTGCAGACAGAAAGTATATCTGGATAATCTCACGTACCCCTACAATTAGCAGCGACATGTTAGCCAAGGTTATCAGCAATATTGAAAAACAGGGATTTAATACTGGCGATTTAGAATATACTGAGCACTCTAAACACTCCCGATCAAATGCGGTGATATCCAAGAAACCATAATAGTTCTAATGAGATGACAACGTAACAACAATTGATGCAGGCACTCTATAAAAGGTATCTCCACGTGCCCACTACGCGAAAAATGATTACACCTTCTGAAGCGACTCTTGCGGCTAATAAATGGCGCTATTCACATCCTCTTGCCTTTGAACAACATCGAGCAGCAGCTTTTTTTGTGAGCGCAGTGATACTGGCGCTATTGAGTAGTTTGGATTTTTTGACAGGCTACGAATTCGGCTTTTTTATATTCTACTTCATACCGGTTGCTATAGCAGCTTGGTATGGTGGAAGAAAAGAAGGCATTCTAATGGCTATAATGTGTGGAATCTTTTGGTATCTTGCGGATCGGCTAACGCATCATCCGTATTCTCATCCATATTTTATATACTGGGAAACGTCCATGCGGTTGGTATCGTTTCTAACTACTTCACTTACTCTATCCAGAATCAGGGATCTCGTGCTCAACGAAGAACAATTACTACAGGAACTTCTTGTTACCCGCGAAGAGTTAAGCCTGCATCAACAATCAGATAAGGGAAGTACTTCCAAATAAACATGCAACGGGTCCACGTTGAAAACCGTCAATTAGTCACCGGTGGCATCAAGCATATCCCACTCGCCAATCAGCAGTCCGGCACCATCCGGATAAGCTCAAAAGCCCCCGAGAAATCAGGGGCTTTTTCTATAATATATTGTCCAACTCCGTCCGATAGTGTACCTTTGCCGCCAAACTGCATGTATTGGAGGCACCCATATGAAGCGTTTCACTCTTTGTTGTTTTCTTGCCGTAATTTCACTGCTGGTTTTATCTGCCTGCACGAAACAGGAAAAAACAGCTGATGCAGATAAAGCAGCCGTTAAAAGCCTGATGAAAAAATACTGCACAGCTGACTTGAACGGCGTGAACCTCAGCACAGAAAATTTCCTGAAATCAGGAATCAGTTCATTCATGGTTGCGGGTGATTCGGAACCGCCCGGATGGGACACGGTTACGCTGATAAAAGAATATGCCGTCACCTCAGTAGAATTACATGGCACAACTGCAACGGCCACCGTTTCCTACGATGTTCTGGGCGAAGTCCCCGGTGCTGAAGAGGTCGCCATTGACAAGAAGAAGGTACAGTACAGCTTTAGACTTGTAAAAAAAGAAGGCATCTGGAAACTGGTGACCCCTTCAGACCTTCAGCCGCACGTTTCTGTTCCCACCGCACTCCAGCATATTCAAAATCTCTATGACACCCAGAAAGAAAATCAGCCTAAGGCGCCGTACGTCATGCAGCGCTTAAAGCAGTTAATGGAGCAGTAAGCGGGTGAATCGCACCCGCAGCGGTGAGCACGTCTGGCACAAATCTTCCGTACAAATCACAACTACGTACTCAAAAGGAGCTTGGCTCGGTCATGAAAGGTATAATCTGGTTCTTTCAAGTGGCGGTTTTTTACTGCTGTACTCTTGCATTTGCCTTTATCCCCGCAGGCCTGATCCGACCGGTTGGATGTTTCACAGGAAGGCTGGGTGGCATCCTGATTGCCAAGAGACGGCGTGTAGCCGTCGAAAACATCCGACTGGCACTGCCGTTTATGACGAACCACCCTGATTGGAACGGCCCCAGTCAGGATCCGGAGGAGTTGGCCCGCATGATGTTCTGCCATTTGGGAATGTCTTTTGTTGAAACATGCCGCCTGTACCATGGCAGGGGTAAAGAGGCATTGGAACGGATTGAAATCAGGGGGTGGGAACATCTGGAAGCTGCCAAAGCACGCGGCAAAGGGGTAATCGTTCTTACCGGCCACTGCGGTAATTGGGAGTTGGCCGCGCTGACAATTCCCCGGCGCTTCAACAGTGCCATGTCAGTTGTAGCCAGACGCCAGAACAATCCCTATCTGAACAAAATGGTCGAAAAGATGCGGCTGAATTATGGCAACCAGATCATTTACAAAAACAACGCGTTAAAAAACATGCTGACAGTTATCCGCAAGAACGGTTTGATAGGGCTTCTGGCGGATCAGGCGGCATTTCCGAAGGATGGCGCGCTGATCGATTTTCTTGGCCGCAAGGCATGGGCGACCAAAGCACCGGTACTTGTAGCTCGCAGGTCAGGGACCGCTGTTGTCCCGGCATTTATCCATCGTGAAGCGGACCGGCATGTCATAGAGATGCATCCGGAACTTGTTTTTTCCGATGACACCTCCGAAGAGGGGGTAGCGCTAGATGTCCAGAACTACTCCCGAACTATCGAAGACTTCGTTGTCCGGCATCCGGTTGACTGGTACTGGGTTCATCGCCGGTGGAAACGAGCCGAAAATTTATAACCGATGAGGTTCTTGCAAAAGTCCAAAAAGGTCCCCTCCCGTCAAGGGAGGGGGAGAATGTTTTTAAGACTTTTGCAAGAGTCTCAGCTGTTCGCAGTAGTACGTACCTCAAGGCAGACAGGAAAAATGAGGACACATGAAAAGTACGAATTTTAGAGCAATCGTTGAACGTTCCGTGCACATTCGCACGCTCTACCATCAGTTAGAAAGGCAGCACCATGAAACAGAATGGAGTGTAGAAGAGGATGCATTAGCTTTTCTGACAGATGCCGGCCTGGTCGGGCGCCTGGCCATGGCTCAACAGGGACGGTGGCCGACTGAGGAGGAACCCGCACCAGAACTGGAGCATAAGCTTGGCGAATGTATCTGGTGGCTGATTATTTTGGCTGAACGTATGAACATTGACAGTTGTGACGCGTTGGAGATTTTTTTGTCCAAAACAGAGGAGCAGTTAGCACGCCGCTAAGGGCTATCGCTATAACAGTTGGCCTCGACTGAATTTTTATTTATTTTCACTAAACAGCAGTGTCGTCATCGAACAGGTAACTGCTGGGAGAGTTGATAGCTGCGGAAGAGGCTACAAAAACAGGAGTCATCACTGGAGCTGGCTTTTTGCGTGGTTTTGTCAGCCGGTGGTGCCTTCAAGTCGACTGCTATATCCAATGGCTTTAACGCTCTACTCAGAACTGACAAAGACGCATACCAGTGGTATCAGGATAACCTGTATATCCTCAACAAGGGGTTCCTGTATGATCCACCTGTAGCGGGACAGTAATGCTGCTGTAATAATGGCAGAAAAACTGGTATAGTTGCTGACAGGTGCATGGCCACCGCCCCGAAAACCCGCTGGAAACAGCGGGTTTTTTAGTTGCATGATACCCATACGCTCAACTGATGTGCGGTTATGGTGTCCCTTGTATCCGGCAATACAGACGGCCCGTTATCAGACTGTGAACAGAAACTCCGTCTCCCGAAAGGAAGTGCCGCATGCACCCTCCGTCCGCCCACATTCAGCCCAGCCTCAGCGAAGACACCCGCCAACAGATGATCGACGCCAACCGCCGTGAGTACGGCCGCCTGTACGACCTGCTGACCTTTGCCACTCCTGATCAGCTGGCAGCGGCATCCGCCGAGCGGGCGGAGCTGCTGCAGTGGCTGGACCAGCGAGCCGCCTTTGGCTACGCCGAAACCAAGGTGAACTGCACCGGCCTCTCCCCCGGCTGCAGAAGCTGCGGGGACGGCAGCTGGTCCTGCCTGTTCATCAATGGCCGCTGTAACGGCCGCTGTTTCTACTGCCCCACACCGCAGGACGATGACGGGCCGCCGGTGACCAATGGCCTCCCCTTCACCTCTCCGGAGGATTATGCCGCCTATGTGGCCGCACTCGGCTTCAACGGCGTCAGCATCAGCGGCGGCGAACCACTGCTGACACCGGAACTGGCCATCTCTTACCTGAGCGCAGTCCGCAGGCGCTGCGGAGACACACTTCACCTCTGGCTCTATACCAACGGCACCCTGCTCACGGCCGATCTCTGCAGCCGACTCCGGGATGCGGGGCTGAACGAGATCCGTTTTGACCTGGGCGCCGTCCGGTATAATCTCAAAAAACTGCGTCTGGCCATCGGCTGTATTGAAACGGTAACGGTGGAAATCCCGGCGGTGCCGGAGGATGAGGAATTGCTGAGGGGGAAGATGGTTGAAATGGCCGAGGCGGGGGTCAAGCATCTCAATCTGCATCAGATGCGCTTGACGCCCCATAACTTCGGCCCGCTGACGGAGCGGGGCTACACTTTTCTCCATGGTGAAAAAATCACGGTTCTGGAATCGGAACTTTCTGCCCTCCGCCTGGTTCGTTACGGGCTGGAGCAGGGTATTCCGCTACCGGTAAATTACTGTTCATTTCCCTACAAACGCCGCTTCCAGCATGCCGCCGCCCGGCGCCGGGCGGCCCTCACCGTCTGCACGCCCGATGAAACGGTGACGGAGTCCGGCTATCTGCGGACCATTTCAGCAGCGGGGGTTCGTTACTTCGAAACGGCCTTCCTGCAGCATCCAAGCTACCGCTGTCCCTTTGAAAAAATTGTGCTGGAAACCGGCCGCGCCCTGTATCTGGAGCGACGACCGCTGACGCCGGTACTGGAACTGTCGACCGCAGAACGGGCCGCTTTGGCAGGGGGGGAGCCACCGGAGAGGATTGCCCGGTTTGAGCAGATTGTGTGCGGCATGGCCGAATATTTCTGATAGGTTCAACGCCCGATTACGGCAGAACGACAAGCAGTACCCCGCCAGCAAGCACGCCCAGATTACAGAGCGCGGAAACACCGTGCAGCCGGGAGAATTCCTTTCTGAGGGGGTGATCTGGTCCGGTTGACTCAAAGGAGACGATCTGGCGTTTCAGTTCAGCGGCACGGGGCACCACGTAGATCGACTGGAATGATGTTACCACCAGCATGACCACCAGCACGATGACCGGCAGCTTGGCATCGAAGCCGCGACCGGCCAGACGACAGATCAGTGCTATCACCCCGCAGGCCAGACTCCAGCGGAAATACCCAGGGAACAGGTTGCCCACAATACGTCCGGCAACATCACGGCTTTCGGTTTTGAAGAGAATCGGTGTCAGCATCAGGGTAAAGATGGCGTTGCCGCCGGCCCAGAGACTGATTGCCAACCGGTACAGCATATCCAGATACTGCATACATAACTCCTTGTTTTTAGAGGTTTTCTGGCTGAGCTCTTCACCACATAGAGCGGCTCACTTCAGTAACTTGTCACTGTTCAGCAGAAAAATGATTTCCGGCTGACAGCATCTGCCCTACCCTTCTACCACAGTATCTCTGATAAAACCACGTTGACGGTGCCCTGTTCCAGTGTTACGTTACCTGCTATCCACCATACCGGCATGAAGAGGGAGGCATGGATGAATAATTTGCTCAGGAGGTCACAGGTGAAGAACATGATAAAAGTGGTTGTGGCGTTGTTGTTAAGTTCACTCGTTCCGGTTGCAACGGTTATGGCAGCCGCCCCGCCCCAGAAGATCGTCATCGGGATTTCCAAAATCGTTGCCCATCCGGCACTGGACGCGGTCGAAAAAGGCATTCAGGATGAGTTGGCTGCTGCAAAGATCACCGCAACCTTTGATCTGCAGAACGCCAATGGTGATATCGGCACAGCCGCCTCCATCGCTAACAAGTTCCAGACGGAAAAGGTGACCCTGGCCGTCGGCATCGCCACCCCCACCTCCCAATCGCTGGTCAATACCCTGAAAGGGATTCCAATTGTATTTTCTGCGGTAACCGACCCGGTCAAAGCCGGTCTCGTTCCGTCGCTGAAGGGTTCTATCAAGCCGGTCACCGGTGTGTCGGATATGACCCCGGTTAAACAGCAGATCGAACTGCTGCTCAGAATGAAAAAAATCAAGCGTCTCGGCCATATCTACACCAGCTCCGAGGAAAATGCTGTTGTCCTGGCGGATGTCGTCAAGCAGGCCTGCAAAGAAATGGGAATCGAATATGTGGAAACAACGGTTTCCAAGTCAGCCGAGGTGAAGCAGGCGGTTCAGGCGATTATCAAACGGGTGGATGCACTCTACATTAGCACCGACAACACCGTGGTATCAGCCCTGAGCGCCATCACTGACGTCGCCGCCAAGAACAAAATTCCGATCATGTCGGCAGATCCGAGCTCGGCAGAGAAGTACCCGGTCCTGGCAGCATGGGGATTTGATTATTACAAAATGGGACGGGCAACCGGAAAGATCGTCATTGAAATTCTGAACGGCAAGAAGGCCGAGAAGATCCCGACCCTCTTCATGAGTAAAGCATCCGATGTTGACCTGCTGATCAATCTTGATGTCGCCAAAAAACTTGGTATTACCATCCCGAAAGACATTGTGAAAGTCGCCAACAAAGTCGTTGAAAACGGCAAACTGCGCACTAAATAGCCTCTCTTCTGCCCGGCAGCCGTTCGCCGACTGCCGGGCATCCTCACCCCACCACTTCTAAAAAGGTTGAAACGGTTCTGTCATGATTGAAGCAATTCTGGTTGAAGGTCTGATCTATGGAATTATGGTGCTGGGGGTTTTTATCACCTTCAGGGTGTTGGACTTCCCCGACCTGACGGTTGATGGCACCTTCCCGCTGGGAGCAGCACTGATGGTCCAGGGCATCCTGCTTGGCATGAACGGCTGGCTGGCACTCCTGATCGCCTTTATTGGCGGCGTCCTTGCCGGTGTCGTCACGGCACTGATTCATAACCACCTGAAAGTCCCGAATCTGCTGGCCGGCATTCTGACCATGACCATGCTCTACTCAATCAACATCCGCATCCTCGGCAACCGCGCCAATGTCCCGGTCCTCGATCAGAAAACGCTCCTGTCGGATGTTTCCGCCCGCCTGTCGGGCATCGTTCCGGATGAATACGCCCTGCTGCTGTTTTTTGTTGCGGTCGCTCTCACCATCAAACTTCTGGTTGATCTGTTTTTCCGCACCGACCTCGGCATGACCATCGGTGCCATGGGGAACAACGAGCAGATGATCGTTTCCCAGGGGATCAACCCCAAGGTCCTGAAAACCATCGGGCTCGGGCTGTCAAACGGTCTGGTCGCCGTATCCGGCGCTTTTGCCGCGCAGTATCTCGGCTTTGCCGACGTGGGACTCGGCCAGGGGATCATCATCTCCGGTCTGGCCTCGGTCATGATCGGCGAGTTTCTGATCATGAAAAGCAACCGCATTAGTGTACTGACATTCTGTGCGCTGGCCGGCTCCGTGCTGTTCCACGCCGTCATGTACCTGGGGCGCTATTACGGCTATATCATCAAGATGACCCCCAACGACCTCAATCTTATCAAAGGCCTGCTGATCATTGTCCTTCTGGTTCTGACCCAGTCCAGAAAACTCAATATGGCAGCCCTCAAAGCGATGGTGCAGAAATGATTGCGCTCAAGAACGCTTCCGTCATGTTCAACCAGGGTACGGTGAATGAGAACCAGGCCCTGAGCACCATCAACCTGAACGTCGCAGAGGGAGACTTCATCACCATTATCGGCAGCAACGGCGCCGGGAAATCGACCCTCTTCAATCTCATCGCCGGAACGATAACCCCGACGAGTGGCTCAATCCATGTTAACGACCGCAACGTAACCCGCGACCCGGAATACAAGCGGGCCCGATATATCGGCAGAATCTTTCAGAACCCGTTGCTTGGCACCGCCTCCAACATGAGCCTGGAAGACAACATGATGATCACCTACCGCAAGGGCTTTAAATGGCTCAAGCGGAGTCTGAACAGTGCGATGAGGGAGTTTTTCCGTTCCGAGCTGGTCCATCTGAAAATGGGGCTGGAACATCGTATGAAGGAGAATATGGTCATGTTTTCAGGGGGGCAGCGTCAGGCCCTCACCCTGCTGATGATGGTCCTCTCGAAACCGTCTCTGATCATGCTGGACGAACACACCGCAGCACTTGACCCGAAAAATGCCGAGATCGTTCTGGATCTTACCAACCGTTTTATCAGTGAGCACCGGCTCACCTCCATGATGATCACCCACAATATGAGTCATGCCATTGAATACGGCAACCGCCTGCTGATGATGGACCGGGGCGAGATTATTTTCGATGTTTCCGGTGATGCCAAGAAGGAGCTGACGGTGGAGAAGCTGATCGAAAAGTTCCATGAACTCCGTCACCACGGTTTCGGCAACGATCGGGCCCTGCTTTCCGAATAACCCCCCTGCACCAATTCCCCTGATTGCAAAAACATATTGACATATGTTCTTTGACGGTATAGTTTGATATCAAATGATATGACATTGACCTTTACAGGGGCACCGTAATGACTTCTGAAAACAGTACAACATATCTGGCGCTGAACACCTACACGAAGCTGATGAGAGCGGCCGAATCGGTAACAAGTCGCGTGAGCCGCATCATGTCGGCAGCCGGCCTTACCATCAGCCAGTTTGGGGTACTTGAGGCGCTGCATCACAAGGGGCCACTCTGCCAGCGGGATATCGCTTCAAAAATCCTCAAAAGCACCGGCAACATCACCCTGGTTATTGATAATCTGGAAAAGCAGGGCCTGGTCAGGAGAGAGCGGATCAGCGACGACCGGCGCTACCTGACGGTCAGCCTTACCCCGGAAGGGGAAACTCTCATCGCCGCCGCCTTTGCCAACGTTGAAGCGGCCATCGTGTCAGAACTGGGAGCGCTGTCTGCAGCGGAACAGGAAAGCCTCGGCCGGTTGTGCAAAAAACTCGGATTACGGCAGTAAACCACTACTTCCGGACGTGCCGCAGTGAAACAAACAGTCATACCAAGCAGCCAAAACCAAAAGGAGAACCACCATGAAACGCTTACTTGCATCTATCAGCACCATCATCGCCCTTTCCCTTCCAGCCATGGCTTCCGCCACAGCCTGGAATATCGACTCTGATCACTCGAACGTCGGCTTCAAAGTCCGCCATCTGATGGTATCTAACGTCAAGGGGAGTTTTGAAAAATTTGCCGGCGTGGTTGATATCAACGACAAGGACCTCAGCAAATCAAAAGTGGAGGTCACCATAGACACGACATCGGTCAACACCAATGTGCAGAAGCGGGATGAGCATCTGCGCAGCGCCGATTTTTTCGATGTTGCCAAATATCCGACCATGAAGTTTGTCTCGAAAAAAGTGGTCGCCGCCGGCAAGGATAAACTGAAAGTTAGCGGCGACCTGACGCTGCACGGCGTAACCAAAGAGGTTGTTCTTGATGTGGAAGGACCGGCCGCCGTGAGCAAGGACCCGTGGGGTAATTTCAGAAGCGGCGCTGTTGCGAGCACAAAGATCAACCGCAAGGACTTTGGTCTGGTATGGAACGCAGCGCTGGAAACCGGCGGAGTTGCCGTAGGGGAAGAAGTGACTATCAGTCTGGAAATCGAGATGATCAAGGCCAAGTAATACGAAAAGATTCGGGACAGAAAAAGCAGAAACAGGGGGCCTGATCATCATTTATGATGGCCAGGCCCTTTTGGAGACAAGATCATGAAACGGAGATTACCAACACTATTTATTTCACACGGAGCGCCTTCCATACTGTACGAGCAGGGTGCGGCGCGCGATTTCCTGACTGGGGTGGCATCCACACTGGAGCGGCCGCAGGCCATACTCTGCATATCGGCACACTGGACATCAGCATCGCCATTGGTCACCGGCGCTGCGGCACCGTCGCTCATCTATGATTTCGGCGGGTTTTCCGACGAGCTGTACCGCGCCGTCTACCCCGCTCCGGGTGCCCCGGAACTGGCCGGGCGCATCGTCACGCTGCTGAAGGAGCATGGCGTGGAAGCCGGTATGGAGGCGCACCGCGGGCTGGACCACGGCGCCTGGGTACCGCTCACCCTGATGTACCCGGAGGCCGACATCCCGGTGCTCCAGCTGTCGGTCCAGCCGCACCGGTCACCGGAGCATCACCGGGCGCTCGGACAGGCGCTGCAAAGCCTGCGGGACGAAGGGGTCCTGATTCTGGCCAGCGGCTCCGCCACCCATAATCTCAGGGATTTTTTCGGCAGAGCAATTGATGCTCCCCCTCCGGAGTATGTCACCGTTTTTGATGAATGGTTGAAGGATTCTATTGAGAAGAATGACCGGGCAGCGTTGCTGAACTACCTGGATACGGCTCCGCATGCAGCGGCCAACCACCCTACCCCTGAACATCTGCTCCCGCTCTTCACCGCTCTTGGCGCGGGAGAAACGGCGGGACGCATCCTGCACCGTTCCTATACCTTCGGGGTGATCTCCATGGCTGCCTACGCATGGGATTAACCAACAACCGCCGTTGTTCCGCATACGCCGGGAACCGTGTGGGCTATCCTTCCAGACTTTTGCTCACAACTTCATGCACATCCCGCGGCAGGTCGGGAACGGCCTGAATCCGCTGCAGCTGCTGCCGCATCTGAACGCTCCGCCCCTCCTCGATACGTTTCCAGGAGGTAAGCGGAGCGAGCATCCGGGCGGACACCTGCGGATTTACCGGAATCAGCCGCAGCAGCTGATCCGTAAGAAACCGGTACCCGGCACCGTCCGGGCGGTGGAAACAGGCCTGGTTTCTCTGACTGAACACCCCCACCAGGGAGCGAAACCGGTTCGGATTGGTCAGCTCAAAGGCGGGGTGATCCAGCAGCAGCTGGAGCTCAGCCAGAGTCCCGGGGAGCGTGGCAGCTGCCTGCAGCGAAAACCATTTATCCACAACAAGACGATCCCCCTGCCAGCGGCGGTAAAAATCATCCAGCACATCCCGGCGTTCCGGACAACTGCATGAGGCGAGCGGCGTCAGCGCGCCGATCATGTCGGTCATGTTGTCCGCCTGGTGGTACTGCTGCAGACAGAGGTCGATTTCGCTCTGCCCGCCGCCGCTCGTCAGGTACGCCAGACAGAGGTTGGCCAGCCGCCGGGCACCGGAGCGACCGTCATCCGCTGCATACGGCTGCAGGCAGAGGCTGCGGGCACGTATCGCCAGAAATTCATTCCTGAACTGCTCAGCAAGGGTACGGATGACAAACTGGCGGGCTTCGTGAATCGCCGTCGGATCGACCACCGATACAAGCTCGGCCAGATATTTTTCCGACGGCAGTGTCACCGTTTCAGCCAGAAAGGCGCTATCCGGATGAGAACTGGTGAGCGACGCCCGGAATGCCGCAGCAAAAACGGGGTCAAGGGTCAACTCCCCGCCATTCTGACCGTCTGCCGCCAGCCCGAGAATGACATCGGCCGCCATCCGCTGCCCCGCTTCCCAGCGGCAGAACGGGTCCGGTTCATGAACCATCAGCAGTGCCAGCTGTTCCTGCCGGTAGGGGTACTGGAGCTTCACCGGCGCAGAAAAGCCGCGCAGAAGCGCAGGGGTCGGCTCCTCGGCCAGGCCGGTGAAGCAGAATGTTTCGGAGGCGGCACCAAGATGCAGAACCCGTGTTGTTTCCGTTCGGGCCGTTTCTCCAGCCAGCACCAGCGGCAGCTCTTCCCCGTTACGCCCGAGCAGGCCGACCGCCAGCGGCATATGCAGCGGATGCTTGTCCGGCTGCCCCGGAGTAGGCGGACAGCGTTGACTGACGGTAAGGGTAAAGGTTTTGTCAGCGGCGTTAAAGAACCCGCCGGCGTTCACCTGCGGTGTGCCGGCCTGACCGTACCAGAGGGAGAACCGCTCCAGATCGGCTGCAGAGGCTTCAGCCATGCACTGCACAAAATCATCGACCGTTACCGCCTGCCCGTCAAAACGGCTGAAATACAGATCCGTCCCCTGGCGGAACCGCTCCACACCAAGCATGGCATGCAGCATCCGGATCAGTTCGGCCCCCTTGTTGTAAATCGTCGCCGTATAAAAGTTATTGATCTCCATGTATGAATCCGGACGGACCGGATGAGCCATCGGACCGCCATCCTCGGCAAACTGGGACGTCCGCAGGGTGCGCACGTCTTCGATCCGCTTCACCCCGCGCGACTGCATATCCGCAGAAAACTCCTGATCGCGGAACACGGTCAGCCCCTCCTTCAGGGAGAGCTGAAACCAGTCGCGACAGGTCACCCGGTTGCCGCTCCAGTTATGAAAATATTCGTGGGCGATGACCTCTTCAATGGCGTGATAATCATCATCGGTTGCGCTCTCCGGAGTGGCAAGGACATAGCAGGAATTGAAGATATTGAGCCCCTTGTTTTCCATGGCCCCCATATTGAAATCATCCACCGCCACGATCATGTAGCAATCCAGATCATACTCCCTGCCATAGACCTGCTCGTCCCAGGCCATCGCTTTTTTGAGGGAGCGCATGGCATGGTCACATTTATCCCGGTTATGCTCATGCACGTAAATCTGCAGTGCCACATCCCGCCCGGAACAGGTGGTAAAACGATCCGTACGGCAGACCAGATCACCGGCCACCAGGGCAAACAGGTAGCTTGGCTTCCGGAACGGATCATGCCAGGTGGCAAAGTGGCGACCGTCCGGCAACTCCCCCTGCGCCAGGAGGTTGCCGTTGGAGAGGAGCACCGGATTGTGCAGGCGGTCGGCAACGATCGTTGTGGTGAAGAGCGCCAGGACATCGGGACGGTCCGGATAGTAGGTGATGGCGCGGAACCCCTCCGCCTCGCACTGGGTGCAGAACATCCCGCCGGAACGATAGAGCCCCTCCAGGGAGCTGTTGTCCTGCGGGCGGAGTTCGGTTGTCACTTCCAGGATGAATGCCGGAGGCACCTGGTGAAGCGTCAGCGCTTCGTCGGTGAGACGGTAGCGCTCCGGTGGGAGCGGCAAACCGTCCAGCTTGAGTTCCCGCAGAACAAGACGACGACCGTTCAGGACCAGCGGGCGGCTGCCGGATGCACCGTCGTACGTTGACTGGAGCGACATGCGGGAGGTGACCAGTGTTGAATCATCGCCAAGTTCAAAACGGAGGTCGATACGGTCAACACGGTAGTCAGGGGGGGTGTACTGGGTGCGATATATGGTGCGGTAGGCGGTTTGTGTCATTGATCAGTCCAATCCGGAAAAGTGAGTTAAGAATAACGCCGCTGCAGGTGAGTAGAGGCATGGTTTTCGATACATACCACAATCATCAGCCCAGTATTCATAATTTTTATTGGTAAGAGCGCCCGGTTTCTGGTAACTGTTACCCGCGAAGCAGACAGATAAAGGGGGGCTGATGATGGAAGAGACTATTACCTTCTGGCTCGACAACAAAATATCGTCCGGATTCAAGGTGGCGGAAATCGGCAGCCAGACCCTCGTTTCCTATCGGGACAAATATTATATCGTCGTGGGCGGGGCGGCGCAGATGAAGGGGGTCAGGCCGCTGCACTATTCCAAAACATCCATGCCGCTGATCTGGAAAAAGGCGCTGAAAGGGATTATGCCGCCCCAGGTTGCCGCGATTGAGCAGAGCGAAGACGAATATCTTCCGGTGACAACATCGAGCAAAAAGGAGAGAACGGCGATGCCAAAGAGCACTGTTACCCCGTCAGAAAGATTTGAAGATCAACCACCGGCAGCGGCACCGCTGCACAGCGCACAGAAGAGAACAGCACCCTCAAAAAGCTCGTCCGACATCAAGCCGGTCAAAATTGCGCAGTCCGTGGTTGCAACAATATGCCCCTACTGCAGCCACAAACAGGATATCCCCTTTGAAAAAGGGAAAAACGGCAAGCCGTTTTTCGTGGTATGCCCCAGATGCTCAACCGAATTTGCCGTGCGTTTCGTGCCGGTTACCCTGTATCAGGCACAGGTTGCGGCATTTAAATAAGGGAGTGCAGCTCCGCTGCCCCAGGAGAATTAACAGATGAATAACAACGATATACTCCGCAGGGTGCGCTACGCCCTGGACATCAGCAACCCTGCCATGATCCAGATTTTTCAGTTATCCGGCTGCAGCCTGGAGCTGCCGACGCTGCTGAAACTGCTGAAGAAGGAAGAAGAGGAGGAATTCATCTCCTGCAGTAATCCCCTGCTGTCGTTTTTTCTTGATGGCCTGATTATCCACAAACGGGGCAGACGGGAGTCCGATGACGGACAGGCGCCAAAGCCAGATGCCGGATTGAACAACAACGCTATTTTGAAAAAGCTGCGCATTGCTCTTGATCTGAAAGAGGAGGATATGCTCGCGGTTATGCATCTGGCCGGTGTTGTCCTGTCAAAGTCGGAGCTGAGCGCCCTGTTCAGAAACAAAGGGCACAAGCATTTCAAGGAGTGTGGCGACCAGTTTCTCAGAAACTTTCTGCAGGGACTGACAATCAAATTCCGGGGTGCCAATCCCGGGCAGCAGTGACCTCAGCATAGTTGATGGGTGCCGGGGCGCTGCACCGACACCCTCTTCAGACAACGTTCTCCTTTCTCCGCTCCAAGCTGTTTGTTCCCCCAGCCTGTTTCTACTGCCGGCAATATCTGCCGATATGGGCATTCCGGTTGACACATCACGTCATCTATATTATTGTTCACAACCCGTAAAATCCGGCCGATCACAGGTTTAGCGGCATCAAACAACCGTGCCACAAGGACATTCATATGCGCAGCGACATGATAAAAAAAGGGTTGGAGCGGACACCGCACCGCGCCCTATTAAAAGGGACCGGTGTCCCGCACAACCAGATGGACAAGCCGTTTATCGGTGTGGCGACCAGCTTTACCGACCTTATCCCGGGGCACGTCGGCATGCGAGATCTGGAACGGTTCATTGAAAAGGGCGTCCACTCCGGCGGCGGCTATGCCTTCTTTTTCGGTATTCCGGGCGTCTGTGACGGCATGGCCATGGGGCACAAGGGGATGCACTATTCCCTGCCGACCCGCGAACTGATTGCCGACATGGTCGAGTCCGTGGCGGAGGCGCATCGCCTGGACGGACTGGTGCTGCTGACCAATTGCGACAAGATTACCCCCGGCATGCTCATGGCCGCTGCACGACTGGACATCCCCTGCATCGTTGTTACCGCCGGGCCGATGATGAGCGGCCGCGGTGCTGCCGGACGGAAGTATTCCTTTGTTTCCGACACCTTTGAGGCAATGGCCCGCTACAAGGCCGGTGTTATCAATGACAAGGAGCTGCAGGTCTGCGAAGACAACGCCTGCCCCGGCATGGGTTCCTGCCAGGGGCTGTTCACCGCCAACACCATGGCGATCCTGACGGAAACCATGGGCATGAGTCTGCCGCGCTGCGGTACCGCTCTGGCCGTTTCCGCGCTTAAACGCCGCATCGCCTTCGCTTCCGGCGAAAAGATCGTCGAACTGGTTCATAACAACGTCACCCCGCGCAGCATTCTGACCCGTGAAGCATTTGAAAATGCCATCCGCGTCGACCTGGCACTGGGGGGATCATCCAATACGGTGCTGCACCTGCTGGCAATCGCCCACGAAGCCGGTGTTGAACTGCCGTTGGAGCTGTTCGACGTTCTGGCAAAAGATACCCCGCAGCTGGCTTCCATGAATCCGGCCGGCGAACATTTTATGGAAGACCTGGACATCGCCGGCGGCGTCAGCGGCGTCCTCAAGCAGCTCGGCAGCAAAATTCATGATGTCCCCACTCTCTTCGGTCTGACCACGCATCAGCTGGCCGAAAGCATCCAGAATGTGGATGAGGAGATTATCCGCCCGCTGGGGAATCCGATAAAGCAGGAGGGAGGCATCGCCATCCTCTCCGGCAATATCGCTCCCAAAGGGGCCGTGGTCAAGCAGTCCGGCGTTTCTGCCGCCATGATGAACTTTGAGGGCACCGCCCGCTGTTTCGACGCCGAAGAATTGGCCATGGCAGCCATTATGGAGGGGAAAATCGTTTCCGGTGATGTCGTGGTTATCCGCTATGAAGGGCCGAAAGGGGGCCCCGGCATGCGGGAAATGCTGGCTCCGACGGCAGCAATCATGGGGATGGGACTGGGCGACAGTGTGGCATTGATCACGGACGGACGCTTCTCCGGAGGGACCCGGGGACCATGTATCGGTCACATTTCACCGGAAGCTGCCGAAGGCGGCCCGATTGGCCTGGTGAAAGACGGCGACCGGATTCTGCTTGATATCCCGAACCGGCGCCTTGAGCTTCTGGTGGACGATGCAACTCTGGCAGCCCGTCGTGAGGGATGGCGGGCACCGGAGCCAAAAATCAGGGGGGGGTGGCTGGCACGCTACGCCAAAGCCGTTACTTCGGCCCATACCGGAGCGGTAACAACAGCAGACTGATACGTTTGTTACGTTTGATACCTGTGCCCTGTTTTCAGGGTCGGGTGAGGCTTTCCACCTCTCGTCGAGGTGAAATTCAGCATTCATAGAGGGATTGTATGAAAATGAACGGCGCACGAATAATGTTGGAATGCTTGAAAAAAGAAGGGGTGGATACCATATTCGGCTACCCCGGCGGCACGGTCATAAATCTGTATGACGAGCTTTTCAGCTTTAAGGAAATTCACCACATCCTGCCACGGCACGAGCAGGCCGGCACCCATGCGGCAGACGGCTATGCACGGGCAACCGGCAGGGTCGGCGTTGCTCTCGCCACATCAGGACCGGGTGCGACCAACACCGTTACCGCCATCGCAACAGCCTATATGGACTCGATCCCCATGGTCATTATTACCGGTCAGGTGCCGACGGCGCTGATCGGCAACGATGCGTTCCAGGAGGTCGATATCATCGGCATTACCCGCCCCTGTACAAAGCACAGCTTCCTCATTCGTGATGTCAAGGATATCGCCCTGACCATGAAGAAGGCGTTCTATATTGCACGCAGCGGCCGTCCCGGCCCGGTGCTCGTCGATTTCCCGAAAGATGTCCAGATGGCCCAGGGAGAGTTCCATTACCCGGCAACCGTTGATATCCGCGGGTATAAACCGAACCTTTCCGGTCATCCCCGCCAGGTGGAAAAAGCGGTCGCCATGATTCTCGATTCCCGCCGTCCGGTCATGTATGTGGGGGGCGGAGCGGTGCTGGGTGATGCCTCAGAATCAGTGACCGAGTTGGCCCGCAAGCTGTCGGTACCGGTAACAACGACTCTCATGGGTCTCGGCGCATTCCCGGAGAGTGACTACCTTTCGCTCGGCATGCTCGGTATGCACGGTGCCTACTGCGCCAACATGGCCATGACCCACAGTGACCTGATCATTGCCATCGGTGCCCGTTTTGACGACCGGGTCACCGGCAAGCTCTCGACCTTTGCCCCGCATGCAAAAATAATCCATATCGATGTTGACCCCACCTCCATCAAGAAAAATGTCCGCGTTGACCTGCCGATTGTTGGTGACGTCAAGGATGTGTTGACCAAAATGATCGCGCAGGCCGTCAAGAGCACGGAAAAGCTGCCCGAGTATACCGCAGCGCTTGCCCCCTGGCATGCGGACATTGACGGCTGGAAGGAAAAGCACCCGCTCGCCTACAAGCAGAGCAGCACGATCATCAAGCCGCAGTACGTCATTCAGAAACTGCGCGAATTGTCAGACGAGGATGCCATCATCTCGACAGATGTCGGCCAGCATCAGATGTGGACGGCCCAGTTTTTCAAATTCAACAAGCCACGCACACTGCTTACCTCCGGCGGCCTCGGCACAATGGGCTACGGCCTGCCGGCGGCAATGGGTGCCCAGGCGGCGTTTCCGAATCGTCAGGTTATCACCATCTGCGGTGACGGCGGCGTGCAGATGAATATCCAGGAGATGGCAACACTGGTACAGAACAAGCTGCCGGTAAAGATTGTCATCCTGAACAACAATTTTCTCGGCATGGTGCGCCAGTGGCAGGAACTGTTCTTCGACAAGCGCTACTCATCCACCTGCATGGAACTGCCGATCGATTACATCAAGCTGGCAGACGCTTTTGGAGCAAAAGGGTTCCTGGCAACAAAACCGGGCGACGTGGAGTCGGTCATCACACAGGGTTTCAAGGAAAATGGGCCGGTAATCATGGAGTTCAGGGTTGCCCGCGAGGAGAAGGTGCTGCCGATGGTTCCGGCCGGAGCATCACTGAATGAAATGGTACTGAACGCGTAAGGAGAGATGACAGCCATGCAACATACAATATCGGTTATAGTGGAAAATGATTTCGGAGTGCTTTCCCGCGTTGCGACCCTCTTTTCCGGGCGCGGGTTCAATATCGACTCCCTGTCGGTCGCACCGACCAACGAGGAAGGGCTGTCGCGGATGACCATCGTAACCCGTGGCGATGCCCAGATCCTTGAGCAGATTAACAAGCAGCTCAACAAGCTGATTGATGTGCTCAAGGTGCTTGATTTCTCTGATGGCAGCGCCATTGAGCGCGAACTGGCGCTGATAAAAGTGGCCGCCGAGGATGACGCCCGGGCCGAAGTGTTGAGAATTGTCGACATCTTCCGCGCCAAAATAATTGACGTCACACCGAAGTCCTACACGATCGAAGCGACCGGCAATCCACTCAAGATTGATGCGATTCTGGAGCTGCTGAGACCGCTCGGCTTAAAGGAAATGGTACGCACCGGCTCGGTAGCCATCGGTCGCGGCGCCAAAGGGTGGAACGGCTGAGTGCATCCACCGGCTCCTTTGGCATCTTTATGAGCAAGGGGGCTCTAATAGATTGACAGCTTCAATGCGGTTGTATTATTGTGTTCGCTAGTTTTATCAATAGGTTGAACCGGTTTTCCGGATATTTCGCAGGGAGGAAGTGACTTACATGAAAGTTTATTACGACAAAGATTGCAATCTGGCACTATTAAAAAAGAAAAAAGTGGCCATTATCGGCTACGGTTCTCAGGGGCATGCCCATGCGCTCAACCTGAAAGATTCCGGCATTGATGTCATGGTTGCTCTGAAAAAAGATTCCGCTTCGGTAAAAAAAGCCAAGGAAGCCGGCCTTAAGGTTGTGACCGTTCCGGAAGCAGCAAAAACTGCCGATATTCTGATGATTCTCCTGCCGGACGAAGTGCAGGGTGATGTGTACCGTGAAGAGATTGGACCGTATCTGAAAAAAGGTGCGTTTATCGCCTTCGGCCACGGCTTCAATATCCACTTCGGCCAGATTGTCCCCCGTGCAGACATCAATGTCTTCATGGTGGCACCAAAAGGGCCGGGCCACATGGTTCGCCACGAATACACCAAAGGGGGCGGCGTCCCCTGCCTGATCGCACTGCATCAGGACCCATCCAAGAAGACCAAGGAAGTTGCCCTGGCATACGCATCCGCAGTTGGCGGCGGACGTTCCGGCGTCATCGAGACAACCTTCAAGGAAGAGACCGAAACCGATCTGTTCGGCGAGCAGGCAGTTCTGTGCGGAGGCATTGCCGCACTGATCCAGGCCGGCTTTGAGACCCTGGTTGAAGCAGGGTATGCCCCGGAAATGGCCTATTTCGAATGTCTGCACGAAACCAAGCTTATTGTTGACCTGATTTACGAGGGCGGCATTGCAAACATGCGTTATTCAGTATCCAATACGGCAGAGTACGGCGATCTGACCCGCGGACCGCGCATTATCACCGAAGAAACCAAATGGGAAATGAAGAAAATCCTTGATGAGATTCAGAGCGGCGAGTTCTGCAAGGAATGGATGCTGGAGAACAAGGTCAACAAACCTACCTTCAACGCCCTGCGTCGCCGCGGTGCGGAACACCAGATTGAGGAAGTCGGCGCAAAACTGCGCGCCATGATGCCCTGGATCGGTAAGAACAAGATTGTAGACAAGGCCAAAAACTAACCGACTCCGTCGGCCTTATTACACCCCTTTCCCGCCCGGAAAGGGGTGTAATATTTTGAGCGCACCGCAGCATCTGTTGTTTGAATAAAATATTGCAGATCCCAGGCAGGTTTATGACTAATTCCCTATTTGCTAAAGAAGGCTATCCATTCATCGCGTATGCTATCGGATTAACGACCCTGCTGTCGTTTTCCGCCTGGAATCTCGGCTCCGCAGTCATGACAGTTTCAGCTGCTGTCGCATTTCTCCTGGCACTGTTTGTACTCTATTTTTTCCGTAATCCCGAACGGACAGCACCAACTGAAAGGGCTGCCGTCATCGCTCCCGCTGACGGCACCGTCATTGTGGTTGAGCAGGTGCCGGAAACTCCGCTTGGCGTTCCCGCCCTGAAAATCAGCGTTTTCATGTCGGTTTTCAATGTTCACGTCAACCGCGTCCCTTTTGACGGCACCGTGATTGACACGTTTCATCATCAGGGGAAGTTTTTTGATGCCCGTGACGGTCGCGCCTCCTGCGAGAACGAGCGTAACGGCATTATTATGGAGACCGCCGGCGGCATCCGGATAGCATTTGTTCAGATTGCCGGTCTGGTGGCCCGCCGGATTATCAGTTATCCGCTGGTTGGAAATGTGCTTGTCAGGGGCGAACGGTACGGCCTGATTCGCTTTGGCTCCCGCGTCGATGTGTATCTGCCGACTGACGCCGAACCACTGGTAAAACTGGGTGACACGACAGTCGCCGGTGAAACCGTGCTGGCTAGAATGGTCTAGGCAAGGATGTGACTTTATGAGCGAAGAAACTGCGGTAGTTGAGAACGATAAGAAGGAGAGTATGCGGCGCGGGATCTATATTCTGCCCAATCTCGTGACGGCTGCAAGCCTGTTTGCCGGTTTTTACAGCATGGTAGCAACCCTGAACGGCAACTACAGCACGGCCGCAATCTGGATCTTCATCTCTGCCATATGTGACGGGCTTGACGGTAAAGTAGCCCGCATGACCGGCACCACCAGCAAATTCGGAGTTGAGTTTGACTCACTTGCCGACCTTGTTGCCTTCGGCGTTACCCCGGCTCTGCTCATGTTTGCATGGGCACTCAAACCGTTCGGCAGGCTTGGCTGGGTTGCCGCATTTCTGTTTCTGGTCTGTGCCGCGCTGCGCCTTGCCCGTTTCAATGTGCAGGTCGATACGGTTGAAAGCAAACGTTTCGTCGGCCTGCCGACCCCTGCATCCGCCTGCATGGTAGCCTCGACGGTGCTGCTCTTCTATCACCAGAACTGGCCCAGTTCTTTTAAAAAGCTTGCCATCCTTGGCCTGATCTACCTTCTTGCCTTCCTGATGGTTTCAAACTTCCGCTACTATTCGTTTAAAGATCCCGCCTTGATTAAACGCCAGCCGTTCGGTTTCCTGCTGCTTGCGGTGGTTCTGCTGATCGTTGTCGCCGCCGAACCGGTCGTCATGACTTTCAGCGTGCTGCTGATCTACATCCTGTCCGGTCCGATCGATTATGTGGTTACCTGGCCGAGACGGCGCAGATTGGAGAAGGCGGTACACAAGGGGAGAGAGGCACTCAGCAGGGAAGGCGACGCCTAGTCCATATCACAATGCCGGGCGCTCATACCATCCGGCGTAATGGTAAGGACAGCATAACTGCGCTGACGGCTGGCAGTTGCCAGTGTCCCGGGGTTCAGCAGCAGAAGGCCCGCATGATTCTCCAGCACCCTCTGGTGAGTGTGGCCGAACAGAGCTGCATCAGCCGCAACTTCCTTTGCCCTCTGACGGAGCCGGGTCAAGCCGGATTTCACGTGATACGCATCTCCGTGGGTCAACAGGATCCGCTTTCCTTCGCACTCCCACACACGTTCACGCGGGGCATCCGAACCGGTATCACAGTTTCCGGCAACTGTGATCACCGGAACATCCAGAGCATGGCGTAACAGATCCGCATCGGCACTCCCATCACCAAGATGTATGACGGCATCAACCGGCCCGGAACGGGTACAGGCTGTAACGGCCCGCGTAACATTGCCGTGGGTATCGGATATGACAAGAACGTTTTTCATGGTGGTAGTGTGTAGCAGATACGGTGCGTTACCAAAAGAGTAAATCAGGTGAGTACTATGAACATGCCAAAAAAAATAGCCATAATCACCGTTGGAATCCTGGTTTCGGTAACGCTTCTATTTATGCTTTCCGTAAAGATTGCCGCAACAATCATCGGTACCGGAGACTCCGGCCTGACGAGCAGAGAAGGGGTCGGCCTTGTTGAGGTTAAGGGGATGATTCTTGATTCCAAGGAAACTATCCGCCAGTTGCGCTATTTCCTCAAACAGGACTCAATCAAGGCGGTTGTGCTGCGTGTTGATTCACCGGGCGGAATTGTTGCCCCGTCGCAGGAGATTTATGCGGAAGTTAAAAAGTTTGCCGCCAGGAAAAAAATAGTAGTGTCCATGGGAAGTCTCGCTGCATCCGGCGGCTATTACATTTCTGCACCGGCAACCTTGATTTATGCAAATCCGGGCACCATTACGGCCAGTATCGGGGTTATTCTCAAGCTGTCCAATATTGAAACGTTGATGGATAAAATCGGCATAAAGTCCCATACGCTGAAAACAGGTAAATACAAGGATTCCGGGTCACCGCTGCGCGAGTTTTCCGCCGATGACCGGGCCATGCTGCAGGCGGTGATTGACAATACCCACGAACAGTTTATCAGGGCGGTGGCGGAAGGTCGTAAACTGCCGCTTGAAGATGTGCGGAAAATCGCCGACGGCCGGATCCTTTCCGGAGAGCAGGCCAAGGGGTATAAACTTGTGGACCGCCTGGGAACTTTGCAGGATGCCATTGAGGAGGCGGGAAAACTGGCCGGAATTTCGGGCGAACCGGAACTGCTGCTGCCGCCGAAAAAGAAGGTTAATTATCTGGATCTGCTGGTGGAAGGGGCGGAGGGCACATTCAATGGTCCGCTGGGACGGGCGGCGGGCGGCATGAAGATGCTGTACGAAGCGGAATAGGGGCGGACAGAACCCGCCCCGCCGATGGTTACTTTCTCAGTTTCAGCCTGCTGTGGGCATTCAGCAAAATCTTTTCCGTTGTCGCCCAGTCGAGGCAGGCATCGGTAATGGAAACGCCATACTTCAGCTGACCGATCTCCTCCGGGATCTTCTGGCTGCCGGCCTCAAGATTGCTCTCAATCATGACCCCCGAAATGGAGCGGTTGCCGGCCAGCAGCTGATCAACAACAGACGCCAGGACTTCCGGCTGTTTCTGGTAATCCTTGTTTGAATTGCCGTGGCTGCAGTCAACCATTATGGTCGGTAGCAGGCCGTTTTTTATAAGCTGTTCTTCCGTATGGGTGATATCCGCCGGGTGGTAGTTAACTTTTTTTGCCCCCCCGCGCAGCACAATATGGACATCGGGATTGCCGCTGGTCTGAACAATGGAAGCCCGCCCTTCCCGGTTGATGCCGAGAAAGCTGTGCCGATGCTGAGCAGCCTTCATGGCGTCAATGGCAATCTGCAGGTTTCCGTCGGTGCCGTTTTTGAAACCGACCGGAAAAGAAAGGCCGCTGGACATTTCACGGTGGGTCTGTGATTCGGTAGTGCGGGCACCGATGGCGCCCCAGCTGATGAGGTCGGCAACATACTCCGGAGTGATCGGGTCTAGCATCTCATTGGCAACCGGCACCTGAAGTGCAGTCATCTGGCCAAGGAGGCCGCGGGCAATGCCGAGACCTTTGGAAATGAGATGGGTGCCGTTCATATCCGGGTCGTTGATCAGCCCCTTCCAGCCGACAGTGGTGCGCGGCTTTTCAAAATAAACCCGCATGATAAGCAGAAGCTGGTCGTCAACCCTGCGTGAAAGTTCGGACAATCGTCCGGCATACTCGATAGCGGCACCGGTATCATGGATGGAGCAGGGGCCGACAACGACCATGAGCCGCTGGTCACGACGCTGGATGATCTCCTTGATCTGCTCCCTGCTTCTGCTGACAAATGCCCGGTCTTTTTCTGACAGCGGGAAAACCTGGCGCAGATCAGCGGGCGCAATTATTGGAGTGATTCCGGTAATTTTCAGATTATTGGTTTTGATCACGCGGCACATCTCCCTTTCTGATATTGAGTGCTGTTATAGATGGTTCGGTGCGGAATTGTCAATGCTTCTCTGCACTAATTGCCCAGTAAATCAGCATGTTAAATCTTGATAAAAAATTGTTCTGGAGGAATTGATGAAGCGGGCGGTATTTCTGGATCGGGACGGCACCATCAATATTGAAAAAGAGTACCTGTACCGGGCAGAAGACTTTGAATTTATTCCGGGCGCAGCGGAGGCGATTCGCCTGCTCAATCAGGCGGGGCTGCTGGTTGTGGTGGTAACCAATCAATCCGGCGTCGCGCGCGGCTATTACACGGAAGATGATGTTGAACTCCTGCATCGCCACATCGACCGGGAACTTGCACGGTCGGATGCCCACGTAGATGCCTGGCTCTTCTGTCCGCACCACCCCGACGGCAACGGCAGCTATGCCCTCCCCTGCAACTGCCGGAAACCGCTGCCGGGCATGCTTCAGGAAGCCGCAAGACGCTATGATATCGATCTGGGCAACTCGGTCATGATCGGCGATAAGCGTGCTGATATTGAAGCCGGAGAAGCCGCCGGAGGACGTACTATTCTGGTCCGTACCGGATATGGAGCTGACGAGGAACCGTATGTCGGGCCTCACACAGTCGTCTGTGACGATCTGCTCGCTGCGGTGAAATCCCTGCTGTAATCGCATTTGACACCGCTCCGGATAACATGTTACGTAAATATCAACAAACAGCAGGCGAGCTATTCGGGGAGTTTCTGTTACCGGCCGGCGACTCTGATGACAGCCGGAACACACGATATCCAGCCGATTTGCCCTGAAGCGGAACCGGCCGAAACCTGGCACGAGTAGAACGGAATCATTTCCATGGAATTTCTGAAAAGATATGTATATCCGATTGTGATCGGCATCGGGATTATCGCAGCTCTGCTGGTTTTTTCGCTGAACGTTCCCCGTAACCGTGAAGCGAACATCATCGAGCGTTCGGTCCTCGACGCGCTCTCTCCGCTCCTTCGTCCCGTTTCCTGGGCCGGCGGTTTTGTGGAGGATATATGGGACAGTTATATCCGCCTGGTTGATACCCGGAGTGAGAACATGCGTCTGCGGGAGGATATCCGTTCCCTTAATCAGCGATTGCTGGAAGGTAATGAAACATTTCTGGCCAACCAGCGTCTTGAGCTGCTGCTGGATATGAAAAAAAGTGTCAAGGCGCCCACTATTTCGGCAACTGTTATTGGCGAGGACGTCACCTCATGGTTCAGAACGCTGATCATTAATCGCGGCAGCTCAAACGGCATCCGGGAGGGAATGGCGGTCATCTCCGCCGACGGCGTTGTCGGCCAGACGGTAAAAGTTGCCGCAGCAACGTCACGCGTACTGCTGCTGACGGACCATGCCAGCGGCATCTCCTCGACAATTCAGCGTTCACGTGCCCGGGGTGTTGTCAAGGGGAAGAGCGAAATGCTCTGCACACTTGAATTTGCCACCCGCGAGGAGGATGTAAAGGTCGGTGACACCGTTATAACCTCCGGCATCGGCGGGGTCTTTATGAAAGGTCTCCCGATTGGAGAGGTCACGATGGTCAAGCGGGGGGAGTACGGCATTTTCCAATCCGTGTCTATCCGCCCTGCCGTTAACCTGCCCCATCTGGAGGAAGTTCTGGTCGTGCAGCGGGGTGGTTATGAGTAGACGCGCCTCTCTCCTGCTGTTGTGCATCGTTGTTGTATCGATTGTTATTCAGGTGGCGTTGTTTCCAGTCTTCGTGCGCCCCCCCTTCAAGCCTGACCTGCTGCTCATCATCATGGTGTTTATCACCCTGCGCGGTTCATTTCAAGTCGGCGCCCCCCTCGCCTGGCTGCTTGGCCTGCTGGATGACGTATGCAGCGGACTGTACCTGGGCCTTAATGCCGCCACGTTTTTGATTTCATTCCTCGTTATCAGGAGTGTTTCGGACCGTCTGTACGCCGACAGTGCCATCCTGTTCGTGCTGACCGTCGCCGGCGTTACAGTTGCCGAATTCACCCTGAACCTGCTCCTCATGGTCATGTTCACCACATCCCCCGGCATCGCCTATTCCATGTTTTCCGACATTTTTCCCCGTCTGCTGGTCAATGCCTTTGTCGCATCGATCGTATCATCATTCCCCGGATTTGACTGCCAGCTGGAAACGTCATGAAAGAGCGCCGCGTTGTCCGGGAATTACTGGAGTCAAAGCAGCGGATCATGTCGCTATCGTTTGTGGTCGGTATTGTCTTTCTGGTCCTGCTGGTGCGGTTATGGCATCTGCAGATACTGAGCGCGGATGATTATCACGCCATGTCTGAAAACAACCGTCTCCGTTTTGTGCCGGTGGCCGCATCCCGTGGTGCCATACTGGACCGCGCCGGCACTGTTCTGGTCAGCAACCGCCCGTCATTCAGCCTTGCGGTAATTCCGCAGGAAGTTAAGGACAAGGAGGCGCTTCTCACACAGCTTTCCACTCTGCTGGGGCTTGACCGGACGGAAATGGCTGAACGGTGGGAAAAGAATAAGGGGCGGGCCAAATACTACCCGATTGTTCTCGCCTCCAACATCACCCGCGACCATGTCGAAATTGTGGAAGAAAACCGCCTCCGGCTGCCGGGAGTCGAGATAGAAATGAAACCGGTGCGGGAATACAGCAGCAAGCAGCTTGCCGCACATCTGCTCGGATACATTGGCGAGATTTCTGAAAAAGAGCTGGATGTTACCGGCTTCGAAGAGTACAACCCGGGCGATTATATCGGAAAAAACGGCATAGAGCGGGCTCTGGAAAAGGAGCTGCATGGCGGTGACGGCGGACGGCAGCTGGAAGTTGACGCTCGCGGCAGGGTTTTACGGACGATTTCCGAAAGCAGTCCGACCGTCGGCAACAGCGTCGTACTGACAATCGACGCAGCGATCCAGAAGCAGGCGGAACGGGCCTTTGGTGATCAAGCCGGTGCTGCCGTAGCCATGGACGTCTCCACAGGTGAAATACTGGCGTTTGTCAGCAACCCCGGCTTCGATCCGGCACTGTTCAGCGGCAAAATGCCGGCAGATGTCTG
The DNA here is from genome assembly GCA_903862245.1 of uncultured Geobacteraceae bacterium. Classification (GTDB taxonomy): domain Bacteria; phylum Desulfobacterota; class Desulfuromonadia; order Geobacterales; family Pseudopelobacteraceae; genus JACRCG01. Next base: position 27,190 of record CAIOXL010000159.1, read on the forward strand.
GAAAACATATCTGGATGACAAGCGGCATCCACTTGAAAACAAGGCGCTCAGCGGGCAATATCCCCCCGGCTCCACCTTTAAAATTGTTACTGCGCTGGCGGCACTTCAGGACAACAGAATCAACGAATCAACCTCGTTCAATTGCAGCGGCAGCTATGACCTGGGAACCTCCACGTTCAAGTGCTGGAATAAACGGGGGCATGGGGCCACCAACCTGCGCAAATCTCTGCGGGAATCGTGCGATGTATTCTATTACAATCTGGGCGAAAAACTTGGCGTTGACAAGATTGCAGCGGCCGCCCAGGCTTTCAAGCTGGGGACCCCCCTTGGCGTCGAACTGCTGAACGAGCGGAGCGGACTCATCCCCACATCGGAATGGAAACTGAAACGCTTCGGCAAACGGTGGTTTCACGGCGAAACCCTGTCGGTCGCCATCGGCCAGGGAGCGGTACTTCTCACGCCGATCCAGCTCGCATCCATGATCGCAACGGTAGCCAATGAAGGTACGATTTACCGCCCCCATGTGGTCAAGCGGATTGTTGATGCGGACGGGAAAACCCTCCGGGAAAGCAAAAACGAAATCATTGGAACCGCCGTATTTCCCAAAGAATCGTACAGACTGGTCAAGCAGGGGCTGCTGGCGGTGGTCAATGAACCGGGCGGCACCGGTGCCATGGCCAGACTGCCCGATATCAAAGTGGCGGGAAAAACCGGAACATCCCAGGTTGTCAAACTGCGCGACAGCAAATACGGCACCCCCTATCAGTACCGGGACCATGCCCTCTTTGTGGCATTTGCACCGTTTGAAAAGCCGGAAATTGCGGTGGCCGTAGTCATTGAACATGGCGAGCATGGCGGTGCAGCGGCAGCCCCCATTGCCGGAAGAATACTGAGGGCATATTTTGACGGTAAAAAACCGGTGCGCAAGGATGCAGCCGGGTCAGCAGGCAGTGATGAGAGCAATGACGACAACGATGGAACCAGCGGAGCAAACAGCGTGAAAGAGCCGCGCAACAACGGAGATGCCGCCCATGATTGATCGCCGCCTGCTAACCAACATTGACTGGGTTCTGGCCGGACTGGTTGTGGCCGTCTGTCTGCTCGGAATACTTAACATCTACAGCGCAACGACACCCTACAAAATTATCGGAACCGCTTACTACATCAAGCAGTTTTACTGGATGCTGGTCGGTATGGTTGTTTCACTGATGGTATGCAGCCTTGATTATCACATCCTGGAAGATCTTTCCTACTGGTTCTACGGATTTCTCCTGTTCCTGCTGATTGCAGTGCTTGTTGTCGGCAAACGGTCAATGGGGGCTACCCGCTGGTTGAATCTGGGCATAATGAACATCCAGCCGTCAGAACTCATGAAGATCGTTATCATCGTGACGTTCGCCCGCTTTTTTAACAGTTTTCAGGCGGCAGGGGGGCTGACGGTCAAAGAAGTGCTTATCCCCTTCTCTCTCCTGGCATTTCCGGCAGCATTAATCATGAAGCAGCCGGACCTGGGCACCGCAACTCTGGTCATCCTGATCGCCCTGTCCATGATCCTGTACGTCGGACTGCGCTGGTCCACCATCATGACGTTTGTCAGCGTTACAATCCCCATGGCCTGGGTCGGCTGGTCGTTTCTGTTGCGCCCGTACCAGAAAAACCGTGTTCTCGACTTTCTGGACCCGGAACGGTCGCGGCTTGGCAGCGGCTATCACATCATTCAGAGTAAAATTGCGGTCGGTTCAGGGGGATTCACCGGCAAAGGGTTTGTCAAAGGGACTCAGTCGCAGCTCCGTTTCCTGCCGGAACAGCACACCGATTTTGCCTTTTCGGTTTTTGCCGAAGAGTGGGGGTTTCTCGGCTGCCTGCTGCTGATCATCATCTACCTCTCACTGGTCCTGTGGGGGCTCAATATCGCCCGGCGCTGCAACGACCGCTTCGGCAGCCTGCTTGCGGTCGGCGTCACCGCCATGCTCTTCTGGCATATCGTCATCAACATGGGAATGGTGATCGGCCTCTTCCCGGTCGTCGGCGTCCCGCTGCCGTTCTTTTCCTACGGCGGCACCTCCATGATCACCTCCATGGTCGGCATCGGCCTGTTGCAGAACATCAGCATGCGGCGGTTTATGTTCTGAGGTATAACGAGTAAACACCATGACCCAAACAGAAAAGGGGACAGCCGACCGGCTGTCCCCTTTTCTGTTCTTTACAAGCCTTTACGTCTCCCCTGTTGAGGGGAGATTAAAGGGGTTGGGTACTACCTCGGCACGCGCACCCTCGCCTCTTCATACCCGGCAAACACCTTGGCGCCCAGCATAAATTCCGCCCAGAATTCTTTCCACTGGGAAGGCTCTGCTTCGGCGTCGCTCACCGGCTTGAGCTCTGCCAGGAAGATGGTCAGCGCAGCACCCCCTACCAGCAGAAACCCGGCCAGCATGAATGACTTGCCAAGACCACCCGGCTGAGCGTTGATCATCTCGGAAACCTTACCCATGACGAAACCGCCCACGCCCCACGCCGTAAACAGAGCGCCGTAATTAAGACCATAGTTTTTGGTTCCCCAGTAATCCTTGGCAAAGGAGGGGAACAGGCAGAGGTTTGAGCCGTAGTTGAAGCCGATGAAGGAGGCCAGCAGAACCAGCAGCACGGCGCTGCCGGTGTTGACCACCGCCATGGCGATGAACATCATTACGGCCTGGAACGAGAGCATGATAAACAGGGTGGCACGGCGGCCGATCTTGTCCGAAAGTACACCGGCCACAACGCGACCACCGGCATTCCCGATCGCCATGATGGCAACGGCCACAAACGCCATGGGCCCCATGCTCTTCTTGGCCAGACCGGCAACACTGCCGATGACCATCAACCCGGCGCCCGAGCCGATGAAGAAGGCAACCCAGAGAACGTAGAACTTATAGTTGCGTAGCATCTCGCTAACAGTGGCGTTCACCACCGGCTTTGAAGCATTCAGCTTGGCCAGGGGCCCCAGTTCTGCCGGTTCGGCCGGGACAAACCCCTGAGGCGGATTGGCAAGCACAAAGGAGAGACCGCAGACAACGGCCGTAAAACCGATTCCCAGAAACATCATCGCCTTCGGGATACCGAATGCGCCGATCAGGTAGGATGCAAGCGGTGCGATGTACACCGGGGCGATGCCGAAGCCGGCCACAACGATGCCCGCTATCAATCCGGTTTTGGAGGGGGAAAACCATTTCAGCGCCGGCGGTGTGGCGGCAGAATAGCCGAAACCAAAGCCGCTGCCGGCGAGGATGCCGAAGCCGAAGACCCAGGCCATGTAGCTGTTGGAGAACGCCATCAGCATGAAGCCAGCCCCCACCAGAACCCCGCCGATCAGTGCGGTGCGGGCCGGGCCGATCTTGTCCTGGCACTTGCCGGCCAGAATCATGGCAAATGCGAAGGCGAGACAGCAGACGGCGTATGGATCATTGATCGAGGCGATATCCCACTGAAAGGCATCCGGGCCCCCTTTTTCGATGGAGGCCTTGATGGCCCCCTTGAAAATACTCCAGGCATACAGCACTCCGAGGGCCAGGTTGATGGCAAGGCCTGCAGAAACAACGGTCCACCCCTTATTCTTGATCTCAGTCATTAGTGGCTCCCCTGCCCTAGAGTTTCTGGGCCACGGCTTTTTTATCCGGGCCGTTCATACGAATAGCGGTGGCAAACTCCATCCAGAAGACCAGGTAAATCGAGATCATCAGCGAAAGACCGACATTCTGATTTTCAGCACCGAGCGCCTTGGCCAGAATCGGCGAAGCGAAACCGGCGCCCAGATCACCGGTTATTCTTTCCAGCAGATAGAACATGGGCAGGGTCAGCACCGTGCCGATAATCATGATGGCGATACCGGTGGGGCGTTTGATCCAGTACTTGGGGGAGAAACCGTACATGCGCATGAAGATGACCACCCAGATAATCCAGACCGAATAGTCCACCGCAGCGTCCGGCAGTGCCAGTTTGTTTTTGACCAGCACAACTTCCAACACGGTGACAACACCCAGCAGGGTGAACATCCAGTTGAATTTTTCGTTGGCCTGGGTCTGCCAGTTGCGGCTGTCCGGTGCCTTGACTTCGTCGAAGGAGTGGCTGTGGGTGCCCAAGGCCGAGAAAAGAATGGCGAACCAGATGCCGGCGTTATGAAAGAGAAGGGAGGCATGGTTACCGGCTACGTTGGCGATGCGGGCCATGGGGTCACGGGCAAAGTCGCCGGCGATGCGCATCAGGAACAGGTTGACAATTACCGAGCAGCAGATAATGACCGCAATGGTGAAGATCTTTCGCGGCAGCAGATACGGATCGACTCGATCCGGGAAGCCGATGATGAAGGCGAACCAGATCAGGTACATAATCAGCGGGATGCCGAAGCAGATGCCGTAGACCGACTTGCCGGCAAAATCTCCGCTCTGGGCGTAGATGATGTAGTTATTGTCCGGATCGTCATCTGTGTTGGCCGCCTTGACAACATCCTTGGGCACCTTGTTAAGATGCGGCAACAGGCCCATGGCGTACCAGCCATGATCCCCCTGAGTCGTATTGAGAACCCAGTACTGGTCGCCCATCATCTCGTCCAGACCACCAAAAAGCTGCATATTGAAGGCGGCGCAGAAAACGCAGACCACCAGAAGCAAGATTGCATGAGTAATTTTCATCGGCATGAGCGTATTCCCCCTATTCCTTGTGTGTTGTCCAGAACATCGACACCGCATTGGCGGCAAACAGGCCGTAAAGCCACATGGTATTCCAGGCCGGACCGGACCAATGACTGCCATGACCGCCACCGACAACACCGGATGCGATCACGAAGCCGATCATCGATGTGAAGGCCACCATGGCAACCGAGCGAAGGATCGCACTGTTGCGCCAGGTATGACGCTCCAGTTCCTCTATTCTGTTCAGCAGTTCAAGCTCTCTTTCGCTCATTTCTCTTCTCCTTTGTTATCGTTATTGCAAGAAACAGCAAGGTAACTGTCAGGGCCAGTGCCAGACGAAATCCATCTAAATTCAGCGTCACGTTGTACAGCATCGGTACCTCCTTCCATTCCGGCGATCGTTCGTATTCAAGACATCTGAGGAAGCTCGCCATGAAAACGATCGGCCAGTTCCAGATATTTACTGCACTGGGCGTGTCGACCACAGCAGTAGCGAATGATCATATTCACGTCATGGGGTGATATGTATTCGCATCCGACATCGCAGTAATCGTCGTTTTTGCCATAAAATGGGCAGATGTCAGGATTTCCCATGGGTGTCCTCTCGTAGAATGTTCACCCGAGTACAGCACTAGTTGTGCCAATAGTGTATACAATACTTATATTTCTTGTTTATCAGGTAGTTATGCTGTTTAGGCAGTAATTATTGAGGGTGGGGACTTTAGTGTTTTTGCATAAATGCAAATAGGTATGGTGAATCTGGAAGGCGGTGGCGGATGCCAGTGAATGATAAAAACAGAAGTCAGCTGTTTTTGTATAGGTATATCTGATGGTTAGTTCGATTTACGGGAAGTGCGGCAGCTATTTGCACAATTGCAAATGCCAGAGGAGTAGATATTTGCAATTGTGCAAAAGAAATTGGAAAACGAGAACAGTCGCCAGCAATGAATAAAGGACCTGATTCTATGGGGTAATAAAAAACTGGGGATCTGCTTGTATGCGGTTTGAACAGATGGTTACGACAATTTTTGAGCGACCAGACTCCCATAAGCGATGGAACCGTAAAAACAGCCACTGGCCACCCTTCGGCGAGCCTCGTTTTTAAGGGCCAGCGCCAGATCTGTGCTGATTCTGCCTGCCGCAACAAGCACATCCGCACCTCGATCGGCAATGGTCAGCATATAGTCCGGTTCAGAGGTTTCAACAATACCAAGAGAGCGCTGTTTGACAATGGTGAAACCGACATGCCGAACGAGAGCCGGCAGTTTCTGAATCAGCCAGCGGTCATGGACAAGAGCCGCCATGGCGGCATCGGCACAGGCCTGCAGCGGGTCGAAGTCTCCATTTGCCAATGTCGTCGTCGTATAATTGCCGTCGAATACCGCCAGGATACCGCCGGGGCGCAGCACCCGGAACGCCTCTTTCAGGACGCTTTCCGGCGAGGGGATATGACTCAGGGTGGTGTGGTAGAAAACAGCGTCGAAACTGCAGCTGTCATAGGCAAGATTCCGGGCATCCCCCTCAGTGAAACTCAGGTTCGGCACATCAGATGCCAGTTGACGTGCGGTTGCCAGGAATAGGGGGGACGGGTCAAGACCGATAATACGCCCCCTCGGGATACGGCGGGCGAGCTCCCGGCTGACGGCACCTGTGCCGCAGCCGATGTCAAGCAGATCGGCGGCTTCCGGAAAATCGATATCGGAAAGATAGGTACTGAGCATGCTGCACTGCTGAGGATCAGCCGCCCGGCGTTCAAGCACGTCAGCCAGACGTGCCTGAACATCCCGGTCGGCATCGGTAATGGTCGAGTAGACATCCGTTAGATGTCGAGGGCGGATATACGCGGTCACGCGGTGGCGCCCATGTCCTCCAGCTGCAGTTCCTTGATGGCCATTTCCCGCATCTTGAATTTTTGGATCTTGCCGGATGCGGTCATGGGGTAACCCTCGACAAATTTGACGTATTTCGGGATTTTGTAGTTGGCTATTTTCCCCTTGCAGAATTCGCGTACTTCCTCTTCGCTCATTGCCATACCCTTTTTAAGTATGATAGCGGCCATGACCTGCTCACCGTATTTCTTGTCCGGTACGCCGTAGACCTGAATATCGGAGACTTTGGGGTGGGTGTAGAGGAATTCCTCGATCTCGCGCGGGTAGATGTTCTCGCCACCACGGATGATCATGTTTTTGATCCGGCCG
>CAIOXL010000160.1 GCA_903862245.1 uncultured Geobacteraceae bacterium
AGAAGAAGTAGATGGTAAATCAATAGCAACTGTTCTTACAGAACTCAGAGAATCTGGAATTGATGGTTACAAGGCAATTCTAGAATCAACAGAAGATGTCGAAGAAGACGATGATGTCGAAGAGACAGAAGAAGTTGATGAGGATGAGGAAGATGCCGAGGAAGATGCCGAGGAAGACGATGAAGAGACAGAAGAAGTCGAAGAAGGTTTTGATTTTAGTAAATTGAAAAAGAAAGGATCCAAAAAAGACGACGCTGAACCAGATGACGCTGATTCAGAAGCAGAAGGCGATACAGAGGATGACGCCGTGGAGATAGTTGGCGCTGATCAGCGTCCAATAACGGCCGAAATGATCTATGGGATAGGTGCCGGTTCCCCCCAGAAGCATAAGGCTGACCTGCCCGGGAGAGAACGGAGTGCCTGAACCTCCGGTTCTGGTGTTGAACAGCAGTGACAGGGCAAAGAAGAGGATATTGGCCGAGATAAGCGCCGTAACCAGCCAGTCGCCGGTCATGGTGCCTTTCGACCAGCGGATGAAGTGCCACCATGCGGCAGAGCGGGCCGTGCCGCACCACGAGCAGACCGACTCTTCACTCCCGACCAGGCGCCGGCAGCGCGGGCAGAGAACAGCCCGCTGCGTCATCGCCGGTTGCCGGTAAACCGTAACAGCATGAGAAACAGATTGATGAAATCCAGGTACAGAGTCAACGCCCCCAGAATGGCCGGCTTTCTCCCCTCCGTCCCCTGGGCGGCCAGTTCCTTGATCTTCCAGGTGTCATAGGCGGTCAATCCGGTGAAGACGATGACCCCGATTCCCGAAATTACCCACGAAGCGGCGCTGCTCGCCACAAAGATATTGACGATTGATGCGATCACCACACCGATCAGCCCCATGAACAGAAAACTGCCCCATGATGTCAGGTCACGTTTCGTCATGTACCCGAAAACGCTCATGGCCCCGAACATGCCGGCGGTGGTGACAAAGGTGGAGGTGATTGAACTGGACGTATAGACCAGAGCAACAACCGACAGAGTGACGCCGTTCAGTGCCGAATAGGCGATAAAAATAAGCGTTGCCGTCGATGCGCTCAGCCTGTTGATCGCGCCCGACAGGGTAAAGACAAGAGCCAGCTCACCGAACATCAGCCCGTAAAATACCAGCCGGTTCCCCACAACAGCAGTAAACAGTGCCGGCGACGAGAGCGTCACCAGCGCCATAATGGCCGTTATGGCCAGCCCTGCTCCCATCCATGCGTACACCTGACGCACAAGGCTGTTCTGCCTCACGACAACCTGCTCCGCCGAACGGGTGAAACCTGAGTGCACTTCATTCATACTGACGCCCTCCTTATGATTGTGTGGCTGAACATATTTATCATGCTACCCCTTGCGCAGCGTAAAGGAAAACTCCGATCCCCTGCCCGGTTCGCTTGAGACGGAGACCGTACCGCCATGAAGCTGCACGATATGCTTCACAATGGCCAGACCGAGTCCGGTGCCCCCCTGTTCGCGGGTCCGGGCTTCATCCACCCGGTAGAAACGCTCGAAAATTCGCGGCAGATCCTTGAAGGGGATACCGATACCGGTATCTGTCACCGACACCCGGACGAACTCTCCCGCATCCTCCGACCGCAGACGGACGGACCCGTCGTCGGGGGTATACTTGAGGGCATTCTCCAGCAGGTTGAGCATGACCTGCTCAAGACGCCCCTGATCGGCCAGAACAGGCACCGCCGTCCCCACCGCCGTTTCATCGATAACGGCAATATTCTTCTGTACAGCACGCTCCTGCAGCAGGGCGCACGCCCTGGCAGCCACCCCCGCAAGGGCAAGCGGATGGAGGTCGATATGCACTTCTTTGGATTCAAGTTCCGACAACGCCAGAATATCGTTGATCAGGCTGGCGAGACGTTCCGCGTGGCTGGCGATAATTGCCACGAAACGGGCGGCGCGGATCGGGTCGGACTCCAGGGTACCGTCCAGCAGGGTTTCTGCATACCCCTTGATGACCGTCACCGGTGTCCGCAGTTCGTGGGACACATTGGCAACAAAATCCCTGCGCATGGTTTCCGCTCTCTTCAGGTCGCTGATATCATGGAACACCGCCACCGTTCCCTGACGGATACCGTCTACCTTCAGCGGCACCCAGTGGGTGAAGAGGGTCACATCGTGCGGCTTGAGAGAAATCTCCCGCACCAGTTCCTCCACATCAGGCCGGCCAAGATCATTGAAAGCCGCCAGCAGGTCCGGGTGGCGGGAAATTTCCACCAGTTTTTTTCCTTCAATATCGCCGGTGATGGCAAAGAGCCGCCGGAAGGCGGGGTTGACCAGAGTTATGACACCATCGGGAGCGGTGACCATGACCCCTTCGCCCATACTGCACAAAATGGTGTCAAGGCGCTGTTTCTCCGATGACAGGCGCAGCACCTGATCCTCAATCCGCTCGGACATCTCATTCAGCACCGTGCCGAGCATGCCGATTTCATCCTTGGCAACCACCGGAATTCTGGTTTTGCTCTCGCCGTTGCCGATACGGGCGGCGGCGGCAGCCATATCACGCAGCGGGCGCGAGGTCAGGTTGGAGAGGATATAGCTGAAGAAAAGGGCAATCAGAATCGTTACCGCCGTGGCCCCGCCGACGATGCCGTGCAGGGTATCCCGGGCAGCCGCCAGATATTCCAGCGGCATGGCAAGGCGGATAATGCCGCGAACATCCCCGTTGCCGTACGACATGGCGGAGTAGAGCATTGAGGTGCGCAGCGTATCCGAATAGCGCACGGCACTGCCGCTTCCGTTCCGGAGCGCTTCCCGCACCTCCGGGCGCTGCAGATGATTCTCCAGCTGAGCCACCCGCGCCTGCCCAACGTCCGAATCCCCCAGCACCGTGCCGTCCGGCGAGATCAGCGTAACCCGGGCCCTGGTCGCCGCCCCGATCGCTTCGGCAAGCTGCTGCACTGTTTTGCCCTGCCGGTCGTTCATCACCAGCAGGCGGGCCAGCTGTATCTGACTGGACAGGTTGGCCTGACTCTCCGCGATCATCCCCTTGTACAGGGTGTGGTCGAAGTACAGGTAAAAACTTCCGGTGATCAGCAGCACCAGAAAAAGGTAGGAGAGCACCAGCTTGGTTCTGAATCCCATCGGTTACACCTCGATTTTGTAGCCGAAACCGCGAACGGTTTTGATGATGTCGCCCGGCGCGCCCAGCTTGCCGCGCAGGCGGGTCACATGGGTATCAACGGTTCTGGTATCCCCGGCATTATTATAACTCCACACGTTCTGCAGCAGCTTTTCGCGACTGTGCACATACCCTTTTTTCTCCGCCAGATAGAGCAGCAGCTTGAACTCCGTGCTGGTCAGGTCGATCTCGCTGCCGGCACTCATAACCGTGTGACGCTGGGTGTCGATGACGATGTCTCCGATGGTGAAAAGCTCGGCAGCCGGCACCTCTGCTTCAGGCTCGAAACGCCTCAGGACCGCCTTGACCCGCAGAACCACCTCCCGCATGGAAAAGGGCTTGAGGATGTAATCGTCGGCTCCGACCTCAAACCCGACCACCCGGTCTATTTCATCCCCTTTGGCCGTGATCATGACCACCGGAATGCGGGCGGTGCGCCGATCCTTCCGGAGCGCCTTGCAGACTTCGGTCCCCAGCAGCCCCGGCAGCATCAGATCCAGCAGAATCAGGTCGGGCGGCTCCGCACCGGCCAGCTCCAGGGCGCGCTTGCCGTCATGAACAGCGGTGACGGCATACCCCTCTCTTTCAAGGTTGAACGCCAGCAGTTCCGCCAGATCTTTTTCATCCTCCACGATCAGCACTTTCTTCATGCCTTGCTCCCGTTCCTTCATCGCACTGCTGCTCACAGGTCAAAACCACCCCGCTGTTTATATCATACTATTGTTACAACAGTGTTGCAGTCATATAAAGTTTTTGTAGCAATCGTACGCGGGAGGGGGGCACCTGCCGAAATTCCTGGCTGATGAGTATAAACATCACGCAGTGAAATGCAAGCATCGGTGCAGAAATACGGGTGGTTCTTTTACCGGAATGATGTGGTACAATCAGAGCATAGGCAGGATTGCACTGCTCCCTGATACACGCCAGCCCTTACCCCCGTAAATGTATGACGCCGCACGCCACTCCGCTTGTTCCGTTATCTCCAGCCCCGGGAGCAGGGGCGGAATGTGTACGAAAAATGCATACCTGAAAAACCTGATTGGATCTGGAGGTTCACCATGGGCAGTGGCAACGACGGCAGCCCGCCGTTAGAACACGTGATGCACCCCCCGGCAGAGCGGGAGATGACTCTTGCACTGTCCCGGCCGGACTTTGTCAACCTGCTTGATTCAAGCAATGACCTTTTCTTCGTGCTGGACAAGGGGGGCAGGATCATCTACGTCAACCAGCGGGCCTGCAGCCGCCTGGGATATGACGAGGCCGGGCTTCTCGGCCGTCCCTTTCTCTCCATCTATCCATCCGGTCGCCGCGCTGAAGCTGAGCGCATCATAGCCACACGCCCCGCCAACTTCCACCACATGCTGTTCAATACCCGGAGCGGCATGGAAATCACGGTGGAAACCCGTGTCTTTCCAGGAGTGTGGAATGGTGATGAGGCCCTGTTTTGCGTTATGAAGGATCTGTCCGTGACCACCAATATGGAGGAAAAATTTCTCTGGGTCTTTAACAACAGCCCGGTCCTTATGGCGATTTCCTCCGTGGCCGATGATCGTTTTATTGAAGTCAACAATGCATTTCTGGAAACCCTGGGGTATACACACCCTGAGATTATCGGCAAGACTAGCATCGAACTCGATATCATGGTTGATCCTCTTATCCAGGCCGAAATCATCAAGAGAGTGGAGGAGCAGGGCTACGCCCGCGGCGTCGAGACCACGGTACGCTGCAAGGACGGCAGCATCCGCTACGGGCTGTTTTCTGCTGATTGTATTATAGTGGAGAGCATGCCGTGCTGGCTGACCACCATGACCGACATCACAGTCCGCAAGCAGGCGGAGAAGATGCTGCAGAACAAGAGTCGGCGCCTGGCCGGTATTATTGAGGGGACCCGGGTCGGGACGTGGGAATGGAATGTGACAACCGGAGCAACCCTCTTTAATGAGCGCTGGGCGGAAATTATCGGCTACACCCTTGAAGAGCTTTCTCCGACCTCCATTGAAACCTGGATTGCACACACGCACCCGGATGATCTTCAGACCAGCAACGAACTGCTGGGAAAACACTTCCGGGGCGAAACCGACTACTACGAGTGCGAAAGCCGGATGCGGCACAAAAACGGCAGCTGGGTCTGGGTCCTTGACCGGGGGCGGGTCGCCGACCGGACCGGGGACGGCAAACCGCTGCTGATACTGGGCACCCACCAGGACATCACCGAACGCAAACAGGCTGAATTGTATCTTCTGGACAACATGCAGCAGCTGCAGGAAACAAGAGACGGGCTGGTTCAGTTTGAAAAGGAGGCGGCGGTCGGACGCCTGGTGGTCGGCGTCGCCCACGAACTGCTCAATCCGGTCAGCATCATGTCATCGCGCCTGCAATTCATGGAGGACGAACAGCTGAACGATCAGGTCCGGGAGGGGGTGCGCATCTGTCGGGAGCAGCTGCAGAGGATCGTCAAGATCAGCCGGGAACTGAATCAGTTATCCGCAGTGCCGCCGAGAGCGTTGGTGAGCGGCAATCTGCACCAGGTCATCACTTTGAGCCTCGCCATGTGCGAGCTCAAACTGCATGAGAATCAGGTCCGTGTCGTCTATCTCCCGCATCCGACGGTACTCTCCGTAAAAATGGAGCGGGACAGCCTGTTAAAAGCAATGACCCATCTCATCCTCAACGCCTGCGACGCGTTGCTGGATGCAGAGAAAAAGCAGTTGTTCATCACCGTCCTCTCTCCCGTTGACACCGGCAAAGCTCCTTCTGTCCGGATACTGTTTGCCGACAGCGGACCCGGAATCGCCGACGCGGATCTGAGTAAACTTTTTGATCCGTTTTTTTCCACCAAGGATCCGAAAATGGGGACCGGACTCGGGCTGACCATCTGCAAAAACATTGTGGCGGCCCACAGGGGGACAATCCGCGCAGAGAGTAATGACATGGGAGGAGCGACCTTCAGCATGGAACTGCCCCTTTCCGACGCATAACAAAAACGGTTTCCATCTCTTCTCCCTGAGGGAGAAGGTGGCCAAAGGCCGGTTGAGGGGGAAGCGATGCTGACAATCAGGCACTTCTCCCGTACCCCACCCTTTAATGATACCGAGGGTATGATTCATGCACCGCTGACCATCGGTCGCGCGTCGCCCGCGAGCGCCGGTTTCTGTTGTACTGCTGTCATCCGCGCCGGCGGAGATGGAGCCGGCAGGTGTGTGTGGCACCGACTACCCATATCTATGGAAACTATTCCATAGAACCGATTCCATAAACGTTGCCGCCACTTGCGGCAGGACAGACCGTACCACCAACCAAAATGAGGAAACATACCTATGCCTGAGCGAACCGCATGTGTTTTGGTGGTTGATGATGAGGAGGAAATCCGGAAGATCCTGACCCAGCTTCTGGAAAAAGAGGGGTTGCGGGTTGTTACCGCCCCGGACGGCCTGCAGGCCATGCGGCAGATTTGCATGGAGGCTCCGGATCTCGTCCTGCTGGATGTGCGCATGCCGGGGCTTGGCGGTTTGGAAGTACTTAAAAAAATAAAGGCGATCGATGATGATCTGCCGGTGGTGCTCATCACGGCATACACCGACATCCGCCAGGCCGTTGAAGTGATGAAGGGGGGCGCCTATGATTATATGGCCAAGCCGTTTGATAACAACGAGGTGGTCTGGCTTGTGCGCCGGGCGCTGGCGGAAGGGCTGTTAAAGAAAAAACTGAAAAACATGACCGACCAGTATCACGGGAACTTCAGCCTTGTGGAGAGCATGGGGCCAAGCGATGAAATTGCCCGGCTCGCCGGAGACGTCCACCGGGTGGCAAAGTCAGACCTGTCGGTGGTCATTACGGGGGAAACCGGATCAGGAAAGGAACTCGTCGCACGGGCCATTCACGGGGACAGCGCCAGAGCGGCGGCCCCTTTCATGGCGGTTGATTGCGGCGCCATCCCGGAAAACCTGCTGGAAAGTGAACTTTTCGGCCATGAAAAGGGCTCCTTCACCGGGGCTGACCGGCAGAAAATCGGCAAGTTCGAACTGGCCCACGGCGGCACACTTTTTATGGACGAAATCGGCAACATGTCCGCCGGCTCCCAGGCAAAGTTTCTCCGGGTGCTTCAGGACCGGAAACTCAACCGGGTGGGAGGAACCAAACCGGTGGATGTGGATATCCGCCTCATTGTGGCAACCAATGAGGATCTTCAGCTGATGTCGGAAAACGGTACCTTCCGGAAGGATTTCTACTACCGCCTGAGTGAATTCACCATTCAGGTCCCACCGCTCCGGAACCGCAAGGAAGATATACCGTACCTCGCCAAGCGCTTTCTCGATCTGGCCAACATTGAACTGAAAAAAATGATCACCGCCTTCACCGTTGAAGCGCTGGAGCTGCTGGTGGTCTACGACTGGCCCGGCAATGTGCGCCAGCTCCGCTCGGTCATCCGGCGGGCGGCACTGGTGGCCGGCGACACCATCACCTCCGATGACCTCAGCATCAAACAGGCTGCCGCACCGGGCATTGCGTTTTCTCCGAAAGTGGAAGGAACGCCATGGAAAAACGCCACGCTGAGCGAGATAGTCAGCCAGAGCGTGCAGTTGGTGGAAAAAGAAGTGCTTACGGCGGTGCTCAAGTTTACCGGCGGCAACAAAGCCAGGGCAGCCAGACTGCTGCAGGTCGATTACAAGACCATGCATACCAAGGCAAAAAAATTCGGTATTCAGCAGATCGGAGGAGACAATGACGACGAAACGCACAACTGACGGAAAAAAAACGGACGATGATCAGAGCGATGGTGTGGCGGGAATATTCAGCACCCTGTCCGGATTCATCAATAATTTAGGCGGCCTGACCAGTTCGGCGGAGCGGCTTGCCAAACAGCAGGGGGAACGGAAAGAATCGCAGAATGAAAACAGCGGGGCCGAAAGCAAGCTCAGCCGCATTCTCAGCGGCTTGACCGAAATTGCGGAAAAGCTCAACGAGGTTTCGGAAAAGGGTGAGACCGTTTCCAAAACCGGAGAATTCACCTTTCCCTCCAAAGAGGGGGGCACCAGGGGGGTGTACGGCTTCAGCCTGAAAACCGGCATCGGCGGCAAAGACGACCAGGTCCGGGTCGAACCGTTCGGCAATATCCGCAAAGACAGTAAAACCGGAGCCGTGGTAGTTCAGGAAATTCATGAGCCGCTCGTCGATCTGTTTGAAGACCAGGACGCCACCACCCTGATTGCGGAAATGCCCGGCGTCGGTGCCGACGATATCAAACTTGAAGTACAGGACGACGTGCTGACCGTATCGGCGGCAAAGGGTGAGAAGAAATACCGGAAGGAGATTCTGCTCAGCCACACCGTCACCCGGGAAAAAACCACCGTCACCTGCAACAACGGCATCGTCACCATCCGCTGCGAAAAGGCACGGCCATGAAAGAACCAGAAAAAACCGGCATCAGGCTGAAAGTAAGCGAAGCACTGACCAAGGATGTGGGACGCGCCCTGGCCCGCATGGGACCGGAAGACCTGGAGCGCCTGCAGGCGGCGATCGGCGATACGGTGATGGTGGAGGGCAAGCGGAAAGCCATCTGCAAAGTCATGCCGGCCTATATGGAGATTCGCGGTCAGTCGCGGGTCCAGTTGGACGGCCTGACCCGTGAGAATGCCGGCGTCGGTCTGGACGAAACGGTGCAGATCAGCACCGTAAAATGCCGGCCGGCGGAGCGGATTGTCCTGACGCCGACCAATGTCACCCCGGCGGAACGTGATCTCAAGTACATCGGGAGCCTGCTGGACGGACTGGCGGTCCTGGAGGGGGCCAAGATTCAGGCGGCCCTGTTCGGCAGCCGCGCCGCCTTCTTCAAGGTGGCATCCGTATCACCCAAGGGGCCGGTCATCATCAACCCCGCCACGATCCTCGTCATCGGCAAACCACAGGGAGAAGAGGAAACGGGACGAACCCTCGCCTATGAAGATATCGGCGGCTTGAAATCCCAGCTGCAGCGCATCCGGGAAATGATTGAACTGCCGCTGCGCTATCCGGAGGTTTTCGAACGGCTCGGCATCGATGCACCGAAGGGCGTCCTCCTCTACGGCCCCCCGGGATGCGGAAAAACCCTCATTGCCCGTGCCATCGCCCACGAAACCGAGGCCAACTTCTTTTCCGTCAGCGGTCCGGAGATCATCCACAAGTTTTACGGCGAAAGCGAAGCGCACCTCCGGAAGATTTTTGAAGAAGCATCCCGCAAGGGGCCGAGCATCCTGTTCCTTGATGAGATTGACGCCATCGCCCCCCGCCGCGACAACGTGGTCGGCGATGTGGAAAAGCGGGTTGTGGCCCAGCTTCTTGCCCTCATGGACGGCCTGAACAAACGACAGAACGTCATCGTCATCGCCGCCACCAACCTGCCGAACGCCCTTGACCCCGCCCTGCGGCGTCCGGGACGATTCGACCGCGAGATCGTCATTCCGATCCCGGACCGCTGCGGCCGCCTTGAAATACTTGAAATTCACAGCCGGGGGATGCCGTTGGCCGAAGATGTCCGGATGGAGCACCTGGCGGAGATCACCCACGGCTTCGTCGGAGCGGATCTGGAAGCGCTCTGCCGGGAAGCGGCCATGAGCTGTCTGCGCCAGATCATGGGTGAGATTGATTTCGGCCAGAGCGGGATTCCCTATGAAACCCTCGCCAAGCTGGAAATCCGCATGGACGACTTCCTCACCGCCCTGCGGGAAATTGAGCCGTCGGCCATCCGGGAAGTTTTTGTGGAATCACCGAACGTCCATTGGGAAGATGTGGGGGGACTCGCCTCACTGAAGGACCGCTTGATTGAAGCGGTGGAGTGGCCGCTCAAATATCCGCACCTCTTTGAAAAAGGGGGCGTCACACCGCCCAAGGGGATTCTGCTGGTCGGCCCGCCCGGCTGTGGCAAAACGATGCTGGCCAAGGCGATTGCCACGGAAAGCCATGTGAATTTCATCTCCGTCAAGGGACCGGCCCTCATGTCGAAATGGGTCGGCGATTCGGAAAAGGGGGTCCGTGAAATCTTTCACAAGGCGAAACAGGCGGCCCCCTGTATTATCTTTTTCGATGAGATCGACGCCCTGGTTCCGACCCGGAGTGCCGGTTCATCAGACTCCCATGTGTCCGAGCGGATTTTGAGCCAGTTCCTGGCCGAATTCGACGGCATCGACGAACTCCGGGGAGTTCTTGTCCTGGGCGCGACCAATCGCCTGGACATGCTTGACGCAGCGGTCGTCAGACCGGGGCGTTTTGACGAAATCGTCCAGCTGACGGCACCGGACGAACAGGACCGGGAGGCCATTTTTGCCGTGCATCTCCGGAATAAGCCGGTCGCAAAAAAGGTGCAGGCCGCCGATCTGGCCCGGAAAGCCGATGGCTTCAGCGGAGCGGACATCGCCGCTGTCGTGCGCATGTCAGCCATGACTGCCGTGCGCCGCGCGGTCGCCGCCATGAAAAAAACCGGCGGGGAGGAACCGGCCATCCTCATCCAGTTGCAGGACATTGAGCAGGCCATCCTGGATGTGCGCGGGAGAATGGCGTGACCCCGGGAGTCTACCTTTTTTGCCTGGCTCCCGCCTCGCCATCTCCGGAGATTGCCGGAGTCGGCATCGACGGGGAACATCCGCTTTTTGTCCAGGTGATCGGCGCGGTGGCGGCTGTTATGGCGACGGTTGATCTGGATGACTTCTCCGGCCCGGCAGCCCAGGCAAAAATCACCGATCTGGCGTGGGTGGCACCCCGGGCGCTCCGTCATGAAGAGGTCGTCCTGGCGGTCATGGCACGGGGACCGGTGCTGCCGGTCCGTTTCAACACAGTTTTTTCCTCCCTGGCGGCGGCGGTGGCACCACTGCAGCAGCGCCAGGAACTGCTGAGCGCATTTTTCAGGGAGACAGCCGACACCCAGGAATGGATTGTCAAGGCGTATGTCAACCTCCCCCAGGCCCGCGCCCGGCTGACGGCGGCCCGTCTGGAGGCGGAAAAAGAACAGCTGGCAGGACTCGCTCCCGGTAAACGGTATTTTTTCGAACAGAAAATAAAGGGGATCGTGGAGAAGGACACCTCGTCCTGGCTCAGGGGGGTCAGCGCGGAGCTTGAGGCACTTGCCCTCGGTGCATCTGCACAGTTTTCCCGATGCCGGGTCCAGTCACGGGAGGTCACCGGACGGGAGGAGGAGATGTTTTTCCACGGCGCACTCCTGGTGGCGGAACGTTCTGTGGGGGAGTTGGAAGCGGCGGTGGCCGCGTGGAACCGGGAGCAGGAACCAGAGGGACTCCAGATGGAGCTTTCCGGCCCCTGGCCCCCGTATCACTTCGCCCCGGCGTTGTAGGAAACCGATTATGGCATATCTGTTATACGGCATTATAAGCGGGTCGGCAGGGCTGGAATGGCACGAGGCCCTGACCGGCATGAAAAACAGGCCGGTGCAGTTTGTTGCCGCCCATGGCCTCTGCGCCGCACTGTCCGAACTGGAGGTGGAAGTGGGTGCGCCGCCGGTTGCTGACCTGCTCGCCTATGCCCGGGCTGTGGAAGCGCTCCACCAGCACCAAACCGTCATCCCCATGAGGTACGGCTGTTACCTGAACGGGATTCCGGCGGTACAGGATCTGCTGAGGGAGAAACAGCGACAGTATGGGGCTCTCCTTGCGGAGCTGGAAGGGCGGGTTGAAATGGGGGTCAGGATTTCTCTCCCGGAAAACGGCTCCGGCGAAAACGTCCCCGACCCTCCGGTTGACGCAACGTGTGACGGGCGCTCTTATCTTACGCTCCGGAAAGCCCACTACCGTACGCAGGAAGCCGTCACCCGGGATCGCCAGGCGTGCAGCGACCGCTATGTACAGGCGTTTGCCGGGGTATCCGCTAGACAGCGCACCGAAACAGCCGTAAAAAACGGCGTCCTCACCCTCTCCCTCTATTTTCTGGTGGCCGGGGAGAACGTCAGCCGCTTCCGGGAAATCTTCGGGGAGCTGACAACAGGGCGAACCGACACCGCCACGCTCACCGGCCCCTGGCCGCCATACAATTTTGTCACCGCCGACAGCGGTAAATTCGGGGAGTCGCTCTCCAGTCACCTCCACTCCGCTCTTTCGTTGTAAGGCGGCAGAGTGGACCTAATAACTGCCGTTCGAATAACACGGAGCAACGGAGCAACGGAGAATTCAACATCTAGTACATGAGAAACAGAATTCACCGATACGGTGAGCCTCAAACAGGCTGTTTCGAGAAGTTTATTCTTTGTTTTTTCTCCGTTGCTTCGTTGCTCCGTGTTTCAAATGCTTTTTCTAGGGTGGATACTCAGTGACGGCAAAGGATGCTGATGAAAAATAAAACCGAAATTGCAGCAGATCTGGAGCTTTCGGGACGCTACGAGCAGCTGTACTCCATGCTGCTGGATGCGATCCCCTCTTCAGTCCTCCTGATCGACCAGAACATGCGCATCGTTTCGGCCAATCGCAATTTTCTCGAAAAGGGGCTCCGAACGCTCTCAAACACCATCGGCTACAAACTGGAAGAGGTGTTCCCGACCATCATCCTTGACCAGATGGATATCACCAAGCGTATCCGGCAGGTCATCGAAAAGAACCAGCCCTCCAAGGGGGAGCGCATGACGTACCGCGCCCCCGGAGTGCCGATCCGGATTTATTACTACAGCATCCTCCCCTTCACTTGGCATGGCCGGGTTGAAGGGGCGGTCCTTCTCATGGATGACGTGACGGAGCAGGTGCGCCTGAGCGAAGAGGTGCAGCGGGTGGAGCGGCACCTGGCAAGCATCGTGGAGAGCGCCAGCGACCTTATTCTCTCCATGGACAAAAAGGGGATGATTTTGACGTGGAACGCCGCTGCGGAACGAATTTCCGGCTACAGTGCGGCGGCGGTGCGGGATCGTTTTTTCACCGAATTCTGCATCGACGAAGACCGACAGGATATCCGGAACATTTTATCCCGCATCGACTCGAGCAGCTACGCCCAGACGGAAGAGTGCCCCCTGCGCACCAGTAAAGGGGCATCCATTCCGGTTTCCTGGGCTTTTTCCCCCATGAAGGACAGCAACAACCAGACGGCGGGGGTCGTGGCTGTCGGCAGGGATTTGACGGAAAAACGAAAGTTCGAGACGGAGCTGCACCAATCCCAGAAATTTGCCGCCTTGGGAGTCATGGCGGGGGGAATCGCCCATGAGATCAGAAATCCTCTGGCCATCTGTTCATCCAGCGCCCAGTTTCTGCTGGAAGAGGAAGGCACGCCGGAATTTCGCCGTGAGTGTGCAGACAAAATTCACAAAGGGATCCAGAGGACCTCGCTCATCATCGAGAACCTCCTCAAATATTCCCACCCCTCGACCACAACCCGGAAGACCCTGGTCAACCTTGCCTCCCTGATCAGGGAAACCCAGACGCTGGTCGCCTACCACGCAAATATTCTCAAGATCGAAATCACCGCCTCCTTCCCGCCCGAACCGGTCATGGTGACCGGGGTCGCCACACTGCTGCAGCAGGTGTTCATGAACCTCTTCCTGAACGCCATCAACGCCATGCCGAGTGGCGGACGCATGGGGATCAACGTGGAACGGGTTCACTCCGAGGTCAGGATTCAGGTTACGGACACCGGCTGCGGCATCTCCCCCCGGGAAATCGGGAAAGTGTTCGATCCGTTCTACACAACATCCATCGTGGGACAGGGGACCGGCCTCGGCCTGTCACTCTGCTATTCCATCGTCAAGCAGCATCAGGGCACCATTACCGTGGAGAGCACGGAAGGACGGGGCAGCGTTTTTACACTGCTGCTGCCGGCCCGTTTCGGGGGGAGTGACGCGTGAGCCCCACCCCACCCGTCAAAGAGCCAAGGGGCGCCGGTACGCCCGCTTTTTTCCCGGTCATACCCACCTCATCCCGTAGCAGGTCTGCTGCATGGATCGTGCTGCTGACCGGCCTGATCATTACCACCATGGTAACCCTCTACTTGAAAAAGAGTGTGGATAGTATGGCGGAGCAGGAATTTACCTTCGAGTGCGAAGAGCTGCAAAACAAAATCGAGGAGCGGCTTCATGACCAGGGGCGCGTTCTGATGAGCGGTGTGGCGCTGTTCAACGCTTCAGAAAAGGTCACCCGGGAAAAATGGCGCATTTTCACCACTTACCTGAAATTTGAAAAGCAGCTCCCCGGTATCCAGGGAGTTGGTTTTTCACTTCTGATCCCGCGTAGCGAGTTGCCCCGGCACGTTCAGGAGATCCGCGCTGAGGGGTTTCCCGAGTACGATGTTCGCCCGAAAGGGGAACGGGAAGTATATACCTCCATTATCTATCTGGAGCCGTTTTCCGGCCGCAATCTACGTGCCTTCAGTTATGACATGTTTTCGGAACCGACCCGCCGGGCAGCCATGGAAACAGCCCGGGATACAAACGCTGCCACGCTTTCCGGGAAAGTCGCCCTGGTTCAGGAAAACAGCGAGGATGTCCAGGCCGGCACCCTGATGTATATGCCGGTCTATCGTAAAGGGATGCCGGTCGAGACAATCACACAGCGCCGAGCCGCACTGTATGGCTGGGTCTACAGCCCCCACCGCATGAAGGACCTGATGCGGGGCATACTCGGCGACCACTATCTGGAACGGAAATCACACCTTCTCATTCAGCTGTTCGACGGCGAGCAGGCCACACCCCAAAATTTTCTGTATGAGAGCCGTCCCCCGGATCAAAATTTCCTGGCAGCCACGCAGGCAATCCGAAAAATTCCGATTAATTTCAACGGCACATACTGGACGTTGATCGTAACAGAAAGGGCCAACGGCTTCTTCTCCGGTGGGTATCTGCAGGTGTGGCTTGCCATGACCAGCGGTATAGCTGTCACACTGCTGCTGCTCGCCCTGACGCTTACCCTGCTTAACACCCGTGACCGGTCACTCAGCATGGCAGAGGGCCTGACGGCGGACCTGAGCGAGAGCAAGGAAGATCTGCAGGAGGTACTGGAAAATTCACTGGATGCCCACTACAAACGGAATTTGCAAACCGGCACCTATGATTATTTCAGCCCGGTTTTCCAGCGTATTTCCGGGTATGATATGGATGTGGTAACCGGCTGGGATAATAAAAGTTTTTTTGAGTTGGTACACCCCGATGATCGGCAGGAGATCGAACGTGTGCTTGCCGAAGCCGTGTTCAGCGCCACCGGCACGGCGCATCAGATTGAATATCGTTTCAAGCACAAGGACGGCCGGTATCGGTGGTTCAAGGATCGCTTCTCCGTCATACAGCTCACGGCAGATCAACCCTTGACGCTTATCGGCGGCATGAGCGATATCAGCGAAAACAAGCAGATGGAGGATGCACTGCGGGAAACGGAAACCAGATATCGCGTGCTGTTCACCGGTGCTCCCTACGGCATACTCGTGAGTGACGAGCAGACAAAAGAATTCCAGTATGCAAACCCGGCACTCTGCGGGATGTTCGGGTACACCGAAAAGGAATTCACCGGGTTGAGCGTGACGGACATTCACCCGATCGAATCCCTGGACCGGGAACTGGCCATGCTGCAGGACGAAAAACAGCTGACACCCGACATCCCCTGCCTGCGCAAGGACGGCACCCAGTTCTACGCCAACATTGTCATCGTTGAGATGTTCATGAACGGCCACGCGTGCGATGTCAGCTTTTACACCGACATCACCAAAAAAAGAAAAATCGAGGCCGAGCTGCACCACTCCCAGAAACTGGTCGCCCTCGGCGTCATGGCCGGCGGCGTCGCTCATGAAATCAGGAATCCCCTGGCCATCTGTTCATCCAGCGCCCAGTTTCTTATGGAAGATGACAGCTCCCCGGAGTTTCGCCACGAATGTGCCGAAAAGATTCATCTCGGTATCCAGCGGGCATCACTCATTATCGAAAATCTCCTCCGTTATTCCCATCCGTCCACAACAACCCGGAAAACCCGGGTGGACCTCGTATCACTGATCAGGGAAACCCAAACACTGGTCGCCTACCACGCCAACATCATCAAGATTGTAATCAGCTCCTCCTTTCCGGAAGGACCGGTTATGGTATCAGGGGTCGCCACACTGCTGCAGCAGGTGTTCATGAATCTGTTTCTGAACGCCATCACTGCCATGCCGGAGGGCGGACGTATGGGGATCACCGTGGAACAGCTGCATTCGGAAGTCCGGATTCAGGTGACCGACAGCGGCTGCGGAATTGCACGCCGGGAGATCGGCAAAATATTCGATCCGTTCTATACAACGTCAATTGTGGGACAGGGAACCGGCCTCGGTCTGTCGCTCTGCTATTCCATCGTCAAGCAGCATCAGGGAACCATTGCCGTTGAAAGCGCGGAAGGACGGGGCAGTGTCTTTACGATACTCCTGCCGGCCGGTTCTGGAGGGAGTGAAACATGAAAGAAAAAAACGCCCCGATTCTCGTTGTGGATGATGAACCGGAAATGTGCTGGATTCTTGAGAATATCATCCGTAAATCCGGCTTTACCTGCAAGACCGCCCTGAGTGCAGGGGCCGCCATCGCTCTGACAGAAAACAATACCTTCGGCATGGCCTTCTTTGACGCCAAGCTGCCCGACATTGACGGCCTCGAGCTGGCCCGGCAGTTCCGCAAAACAGATACCCGCCTCCCGATCGTCATCGTCTCCGGCTATTTTTATCAGGACGACCAGACCATTGAGGGGGCGCTTGAATCAGGCCTGATCACCGCATTTGTCGCCAAACCGTTCAACCATGATGAGATCGTCACCGTCATTACCCGCTACGCTTCCCGACAGGCAGGGAAAGAGCTCCTGCCAACTAGGGAATAACTTCCATAGATTCAATTCCATACATCCTCGCCAGAACGCATAACGCTGCAGCCGGTTATTAATCTATTTGAGCAACTTCAGCCACATACTGCTTTTTGCAGACGCCATGACTGTTGGCATGTATTTCGCTATTACTACCATAAGCGTGCATGCTGAAAATGTGCAGAACAAATGGGCTACATCAATTCAGGGAGGATACCGTCATGGCAAAAGTACAGAAATCAACCGATTCTTCGAGCTTGGCAGAAGTTGTTGACAGGATCCTGGACAAAGGGATTGTGATTGACGCGTGGGTAAAGGTATCTCTGGTTGGCATTGAGCTGCTCTCCATCGAAGCACGTGTAGTTATTGCATCTGTTGAAACGTATCTGAAATACGCTGAAGCGATTGGCCTTACCGCCAGTGCCGCTGCTCCAGCCTGAGTCTGGAATAGGATAAGGGACACCTGTGGGGCGGGGGCTATCGGGCCGCCGCCTTGCACGGTTTTTTTTGCGTTCTGAGAGGGTGAGGGGGAGCGACATGGGCAATTTAACTGATGATATGACACGGTTGCGCAGTGAAGTTAACGCATTACGGAGTGATCGCGGAACGTTGATGCAGGAGTTGGCGAAAAGCGCCCAGGAACTGGCTGCTACGGTTGCCGGTATGCAGGCCGATTTTGCCGACGCCCGCAGCGCCATGGCACAGCGCAGCGGCCGGGAGCGGCAGGCCTTTGTGGCGGCAGTGGCCGCAGAGGTGAATGTTCTGCTGAGCACCTTCTCTCAGAATCGCGCCGCCATGGCGAAAACCGGGAGTGCTGAGCGGGGAGCCTTTTGTGCAGAATTAAAAAAAGAGGTTCTGGACATCCGCAAAGGTATGGCGGACGACATGCATGGAGCGCGGCGTGTCTGGCGCGGCCAAACCTTCAAGACGCCGGTGACCGTTCAGGTGAAGAAACGGACGGAGGGTGCCGTTGTGGTACCGCCACAGGCGGCAGTCGTGCCGGTCGCAAAAAAGCAGGCTGTGGCAAAAGCCGCCCCGGTACAGGTTGCAAAAGCAAAACCGGTTGCTCCGGTTAAGGCAGTTGCTCCGGTTAAAGCAGCCGCTCCGCTTAAAGCAGTTGCTCCGGTTAAAGCAGTTGCTCCGGTTAAAGCAGTTGCTCCGGCTAAAGCAGCCGCTCCGGTTACGGCAGCCGCTCCGGTTACGGCAATTGTTCCGCTTACGGCAGTTGTGCCAGATAAGCCGGTTGCACCGGTTGTCGCGGTTAAACCGGTTGTCCCGGTTGCAGCGCCAGCAACGCCAGCAGCACCGGCAAAACAGGCAAAAAAAGGGAAGCGGAGCGGCAAGTAGGCTCCTGACTATGACGCACCGACCCGGGAGCTGGTTCTGGAAAAGCAGGGCACCGGGCGTGGGTAAGAAACAATTAAAAGGAAGAAGAAGGGGAGCTCATGAGTAAGAATTCCGTAAAAATCGTCAGCTCATCAACCGTGCGCGAACAGGTCGGGGAAGACAGTGTACACCCGGAGCCAAGCGACAGCTTTATCTCTTCTCCCCAGGTGGAGCAGGTCACGCAGCGGGCTTTGGCCTATCTGGTAGCCGGCTATCCGGTCCATTTTTCCGGCGTGGCTGGCACGGGAAAAACCACCATGGCCTTTCACCTGGCGTCTAAACTGGGACGGCCGGTCACCCTGGTTCACGGGGATGACGAATTCGGCAGTTCCGATCTGGTCGGCAAGGATTCGGGATACCGGAAAAGCAAACTGGTGGACAATTATATCCACTCGGTTCTGAAGACCGAAGAGGAGATGAAAAGCCTCTGGGTAGCCAACCGTTTGACCACCGCCTGCGAACGCGGCGAGATTCTTATTTATGACGAGTTCAACAGATCCCGCCCGGAAGCCAACAACGCGCTGCTCAGTGTTCTTTCCGAAGGAATTTTGAACCTGCCGAACATGCGTCGTTCCGGTGAAGGGTACATGGCGGTGCATCCGGAATTCCGGGCGATCTTCACCTCCAACCCGGAGGAGTATGCCGGAACCCACAAAACCCAGGACGCACTGATGGACCGCCTGATCACTATCCAGCTGGATCACTATGACCGGGATACGGAGATCATGATCGTTATGAAAAAATCCGGACTCACCCGGATGGATTCGGAACTGATCGTTGATATCGTACGGGAACTACGGAGCTTCGGAGTAAACAATAACCGTCCGACCATTCGTGCGGGTGTTGCCATCGCCAAGATCCTCGCTTCCCAGAAACGGCGTGTCCAGGGAGATGATATCTTCTTCCAGATGATCTGCCGGGATGTCCTGTCAACGGACACCGCCAAGATCACCCGGGGCGGCCAGCCGGTCATGACCCAGAAGGTGGAGGAAGTTATCCGTAAATACTGCGGCAGCGGGAAGCCGGCCAGGGAGAAAGCCAAAGAGGTCAGCCCATGACAAAAAGAATCATGAGGGGTGTGCAGGATATCAAGACCCATTCCGGCCGGGCAGACGAGGGCGCAATTCCGTACAAAGCCTATATGAAGCTCAGCATTCTCGAAATGGAAAAGTTCCGCCGGGGTAAGGAAAAACAGAACGCGCTGGAAAAGATTGTTCAGATTGACCAGCGTTTCCGGGATATCGAAGCGGAGCGGCAGGAGATCATCGCCTCACTGGAAGCCCAGGGGATACGGGGCCAGCGCCTGCCGGACTATAACGATCCTTCCACGGTAGCCGCACCGCGCGCAACAGGTGCGTTCAAGTTCAAATACTGAGGTGCCGATATGCTGACCGTTCATGATTCACACCACATTGCAACACATCGCTGCGTAGCCGGCCACCGGGCCTGCCGGTCACTTACCGGTTTCCCCCTGGGTGCCGGTGAAGCGCGCCGCGTTACCCATGAAAGTATCGCCCTTGTGAACCGGCGCCTCCGCTTTGCCTGGCTGATCGCACAATGGAGACGGCACGAGAACAGCGTAAAAAGCCGAAGAGCAGCGGTACGGGGCTGAACCTCCCTGCGCCGCTCCTGATATTCGTATGCACGTCCAGATGAACGAGGAGGAATACCGATGAAGATCAACTGTCTGTCCTGCGGCCACACCATTGACCTTGATGACGCCTACAGCGATTACGAAGGGCAGGTCAAGTGTTATACATGCAGCGCCCTGCTGGAGATAAAACTGGAAGACAGCTGCATCAAGGCTGTCAGATTCGTCAAGACGACACGTGGTGCGGCTGAATAGCCTTGCAGCAGCGGGGTCTGTCGCAGACATACTTACCGAGCAGAACAGCATAAAGGGGACGGCACTATGGACGGCAAGGAAATAAAAAACGGAAGAAAATATCTTTATGCCGTCATCCCGGCAACAGGGGAACAGGAGTACGGCAATATAGGCATCGACGGAGAGAATGTATATCTCATCACTGACAATCAGGTCGCCGCAGTGGTCAGTGATTACGGCGCGGGGAAAATCCGCCCGGAACGGCGTCATATCGCAGCGCACCAGGCTGTTCTGAAACGCCTTATGGAGGACGAGACACCGCTGCCGATCACATTTGGTGTCATGGCCGAAGGGGCCAAAGAGATCAAACGGATCCTGTCGCTCAACCGTAAAACGTTTACCGAGCAACTGCACCGTGTTCATGGCAAAGTGGAGATGGGACTGCGTGTTGCGTGGGATGTGCCGAATATTTTTGAATATTTTGTCAATACACACGCAGATCTCCGGAGTGCCAGAGACCAGTTCATGGGTAACAGCCGGGTACCGAGCCAGGAAGACAAGATTGAGGTCGGGCGTCTATTTGACCGGGTTCTCCAGGAAGACCGGGAAGAGCATACCGACCGGGTGGAAACGATCCTGTCGCCCGCCTGTTTTGAAATCAAGCGGAACGTGCCCCGGACCGAACGGGACGTCATGAATCTGGCCTGCCTGGTCAGCCGGGATGCGGTAGACAAGGATTTTGAGGCGGCCATATTCGAAGCGGCACGCGGTTTCGACAACAACTTTTCTTTCGATTTTAACGGACCATGGGCGCCGCACAATTTTGTGGACGTTGAGCTTCGTTTCTAAGTATGTCCCCGACGCCATCCTTCGTCGCCACTGCCCTCGCGGAGAACAGTAATGTTCCTGGTTGATGATATTCTCATGTCGCCTGCGCGCGGCCTTTACTGGGTTTTCAAGGAAATCTGCCGCGCGGCCGAGGAAGATCAGGCCGGCGAGGCCGACTCCATAACGACCAAACTCAGTGAGCTCTACATGATGCTGGAGACCGGGATGATGACGGAGGCGGAATTCGACGCCGAAGAAAAGATTCTGCTCGATCGCCTTGATGTAATCAGGGGCGATGCCGGAGATGATGAGGATGAGTAGGAAACCGGGCAGGTGACCGCTCCCCTCGACGGGATAGACATAACACGGGATATTGCATGAAATCCTCCGGTACGACTCCTTTTTTCTTATCTGAAGCGGGCCTCCGGCTTTTGCTGTTCGGCGGCAAGGGGGGGGTGGGGAAAACCACCGCCTCGGCAGCTACCGCTCTGGAATGTGCCCGCCGCTATCCGGAGAGCACTCTGCTGCTCGTCTCAACCGACCCTGCCCACTCTCTTTTTGACAGCTTTGCCGGAGCCTCCATCCCGGAAAACATCCGGATTCTGGAGCTGGATTCCCGTGCCTGTCTCCACGCATTTCAGGAAAAAAACCGGCAGCGATTGAGCGAAATTGCTGCCCGGGGAACGTTTCTCGACGCAGACGATATCAACCGGTTTCTGGAACTGTCCCTGCCGGGCATGGATGAACTCATGGCTTTTCTGGAGATCAGCCGCTGGGTCCGGGAACGGACCTATGACCGGATCATCATGGATACGGCCCCGACGGGGCATACCCTCCGCCTCATGGAAATGCCGGACATGATCCGCAAGTGGCTGGAGGCGCTGGACACGCTCCTGGCCAAAAACAGGTACATGAAAAAACTTTTCCGGGGGAGTTACGAGCAGGACGACCTTGATGAGTTCATTGGGGATCTCGCACTCTCTGTCAAAGAGATGGAAACACTGCTTAAAGATCACCAACAGTGCCGGTTCGTTCCGGTCATGCTGGCGGAACCGTTGAGCGTTGAGGAAACGCGGGATCTGATCCGGGAATTGCGGCACCTCCGCATCGGTGTTGCAGACGTGGTCATCAACCGCCTCTACCCGGAGAGTCCCTGCCCGGTCTGCAGGAGTATTCATGACCGGCAGCAGGGTGAACTGGCCCGCCTCTTCACCGATCCCGGCTTCGCCCGCCTCAGGTTCTGGGGGGTACCGATGCATCCCGAGGAACTACGGGGACTTGAGTCACTGTGCACCTTCTGGGATGGACTGGAGGAAGTAACCGTCCCCTCCGGAGCGCCCCGGTCTCTCCTGCCGGCACAACCGGGACGCGTGGATGCCCCCGCTCCTCTGCCGGCACCTGACATGGCGCTGCTCGTATTCGCAGGCAAGGGAGGAGTCGGCAAAACGACCGTGGCGTGTGCCACGGCGCTGCATCTGGCCCGCACCTGCCCCGAAAAACGGATACTCCTGTTTTCAGCGGATCCTGCACATTCCCTGGCCGACTGCCTTGACCTGCCGCTCGGCCCGCACCCGGTTCAGGTTGCCCCCGGTGTATGGGCCATGGAAATGAACGCAACCGCCGACTTTGTGACCCTGAAGAATCTGTACCGGAAAGAGCTGGCGCAGTTTTTTTCCCAATTGATGCCGAATCTTGATCTGACCTTTGACCGTGAAGTCATGGAACGGATCATGGATCTGTCCCCCCCCGGAATCGACGAGTTGATGGCCCTGACGGCGGTGATGGATATCATGACCATTGAGGGGTACGACCTGCTGGTTCTTGACGCGGCGCCGACCGGCCATCTGATCAGATTATTGGAATTGCCGAATATCATCGAAGAGTGGCTGAAGGTGTTTTTCAGTCTCTTCCTGAAGTACCGGAACGTATTCCGGCTCCCCGGCGTTTCCGGTCGTCTGGTCCGGTTATCCAAAGATCTGAAACGCCTGCGGGCACTCCTGTGTGATCCGGCCCGCACCGCCCTCTACGCCGTCAGCATCCTTACGGAAATGTCTTTCGAGGAGACCAGGGATCTGGCAGCCGCCTGCAGTCGCCTGCACGTTCCGGTTGCCGGGCTGTTTCTGAATATGGCAACGCCGGACGGGACGGACCCGCTCTGCCGCTCGGTGTATAAACGGGAAACCGCCGTGCGGAGTAAATTCGACCGGGATTTTCCCGCCATCAACCGGACGGTGGTGTATCGCCAGGGAGACCTCCGGGGAGAAAAACAACTCGCCTCTCTGGGACAGCTCCTGTTCCATCCGTTACACAGCGCTGCGGCGGGAAACCGGGCGGCGTGAAATGTTCAATCACAGTGGATACGGGGCAACCCGCATTAACGGAAAGTACGGTGCACCATGCCCGATGAACTGAGTGAAAGTGAACATATCAGCCTGTGCGAGGTTCTGGACCGGATTCTCAATAAAGGGGCCGTAATTGTCGGCGATGTCATGATTTCGGTGGCCGATATCGACCTCATCTACCTTGGCCTGCAGGTCATCCTGACTTCGGTGGAAACAGCACGGCGCGAGGAGGGCTTGATCAAATGAACACAGAGAACGGTCCCGAAACATACCACCCGTCAGGATCCGTTGTGGAATCCCCGGACGCGGGCGACTTCGCAAAAATCATGGCGGCGCAAAGCGCTCTTTCCCCCGCCCGGCGTTTGAACCTCGATGCCAATAAGACGAAAAATGCGCTGGCCCAGCTTGTGCTGACGGTGGTGAAACTCCTTCATGAACTGCTGGAAAAACAGGCCATTCGCCGGATTGACGGGGGGGGACTTACGGATGAGGAAATAGAACGCCTCGGTTTCACGTTGATGCGGCAGTCCGAGGAAATCACCAAAATTGCCCACGAATTCGGCCTCGAAAGTGACGATCTGAATCTGGACCTGGGACCTTTGGGGAAATTGTTGTAGCAGCTCAGCCCACCCAGTTGCCATCCGGAAACTCCGGATGAGCGACTGTTGGTTTCCGTAGCGGAAAGCGGGGATTTTTTCTCCCGGCAAGGAAATCAAGGAATTGCACGGAAGCGTACTTCGGTACGCCGCACACGTAAGGCCGCAGATTGACGCCGCGAGGGGGAAAAAGCGCCCTTTCCGGACGGAAACTAGATAAACGGGAGAAAAAAATGGCTATCCAACGCGGTACGCAACATTCTCTGGGAAGTACGAATCTGGCGGACCTGCTCGAAAGAATTCTGGACAAAGGCATCGTTATCGCCGGCGATATACGCATCAATCTGGTGGATGTGGAACTGCTGACTATCCAGATCCGCCTTGTTATCTGTTCCGTCGACAAGGCAAAGGAGATGGGCATGGACTGGTGGGTCAACAACCCCTCCTTCTGCTCCGGCACAAAGAAACAGAATGCCCTGCCGGATGTGATGGAGCGGCTTGAAGAACGTCTGGCCCGAATTGAGAGTTCCCTTGCCTCAGGGGTACCAGTCGGTAAACCGGCGAAGTAGCACGTGCACCTGGTGGGCATAATTTTTGTAGATCAAGCGCTACTACGCGCTGCGCTGCTGGTGAGTCCTCAGTCGTATCCGACTGTCCTGCATGTTTTGCACAACTCTTTTTATGAATAAAAAAGCCACTCTCCAGTTTATTCCGGGAGCGGCTTTATTGATTGCGCGCTGTAACAACCTGATCAGTGTTCGCTTTTCAGTATGTTTTCAAATCGTTCCCTGGAAAAGCCGTACATTTTTTTCGAGCCGATGACGAGAATCGGCACACCTCCGCCGCCGAGTTCTATATAGCGCCGGTTCGCGGCACTATCCTTTTCAATATCATACGCCGTAAAAGCGATTCCCCTGCTTTTCATATAGCTTTGTGCATCTCTGCAGTAGTGACACCAGTCAGTGACGTAAATTTCAACCGGCTGTACGGCCTTTGCCGGAGCAGTGGTGGCTGCAAAAGCGGGAGAAAAGGACAGCGCCAGCATCATAACAGCAGCAAGAACCTTACTAATCACACCAACCTCCTGTTAAACGTTTACTGTCTGGTATATTCAATAAAATATGGGGCTACGGTACGACCGTAACCCCTTGATTTATGGTCGGGATGACAAGAATTGAACTTGCGACCCCCTGCTCCCGAAGCAGGTGCGCTACCAGGCTGCGCTACATCCCGAAGAGTGCCTTTTCTAGCCCTTTCAGGGTGTTTTGTCAAGGGGAAAGAGGGGGTGGCTGGTGGCGAAAAAGCCGAAAACAGCGCTCCCCAAAATAACAGGGGCCGCATACGACAATGCACCGGCGCTAATTGGACCGATCACAAGAGCGTTAAGTAGTCTCACTGGTAAAGACAAACTTCCTGGTTTCGCCGGCAGCTATTTTGCCTTTGAAGTTAACAACGACGAAGTTATTGGCGATATGATATGCCGAAACATTCGACACCTTTCCAGAGACCCTGGCTTTCTTGACCCGTTCCGGCAAAAATACAAAAACCGGCCTCAAATCACTGCCGCTCATCGGGGAAAAATCAATGGTTTTTTTGAAAGTGACGGTCAGTTCCCAGCGGATTTTGTTGCCATCAACCGTCCTGTCCAGCTTGCTGCTCCAATGTTCTGCACTTTTAGCGGTAGAATCAGGAACGGTTGCCATCCAGGCAGGATCTCCGTAGACGACGGTAGCATCCTTGTCATATTCCATATCCTTCAATTCGCCTGGCACCAACCGTTTATTCATGGCCAGCATGAGCGACTGATTGGCGACAAACGCACTCTCGGCGACATTAAACAGGCCGCCACGATAAAAAAAGTTGTCCGCCATGCCCCATCCCATCAAGCCGTAATAGGTCTCTACAATATAGCCAAAGTACTGATTGGCCCCACCGGAATGGAGCCACGAAAGTGCGTATGAGGCATTCACGTTGTCAATTCTGGCCGTCAGGCAGTTTCCTACGCCCAGATATATTTTCGGATTGGTTGAGGTGACAGACGCCACGGACTCGCCATCCAACGAACCGGATAAACCGCCATTTTCAGCCACTATGTATGACGGCCCCTCGGGATAGTATAGTGACCAGATGTCGTTTTCGGCATGACCGCTCGTCCAGACACCATCGACGTTATTGCTGTTGATCAGCTTTACCATCGCCATCAAATGATCATTCGGGGCATCATTCCGGTTTTTCAGCTTCATGCCCTTATTCTTTTCCTGCCAGGCATGTTTTTTTTCGATAAATTCCGAATAGGCGACCCCCTCCGGCAATGCATCAATGAACCTCAACATGCCGCCCAAGCCGAAATTGATCTTTGGCGGGGCATTGTCTTTGGCGATGCGCAGGGCGTCATCATGACTGTACCCGGTAACGATGCCCCACACGGCGGTTCCATAGGGCGCGTTCTCCAGCTTCCTGTTGAATCTGCCGGCCTGTATGACAAATCCCGGCGACGCTTCCTGCGGCGTGCAGACAAAGGCAATGTAGTCAGGTGAAAACTTTGTCAACGGCCCGACAAGCTCGTCCAGAGTACCGTAGGTGAAGATTTTCGCAGTGGCATATTTCTTTGCCAATACGGTGGCAACTTCAGCCCACCTCGGATCAGCGGCGGTCTGCTTACTGATCACAATGGCATAATTGAACGGCTCTCTGGTGACTGCCTGTGCGGTAGATGCAGAAAAAAAGCAGGTACATGCGGAGAAAACAGCCGCGATAACAAAAACATAGTTCATCTGGGGCCCCTTTACAGTGTTCGTGAATGACGCCATGCCACAGAGTAATGGAACGCTGGTTTCGCATTTCCCCAAGGCCCTGTGTGAGTCAGCGGGTCAAGCAGTTCATGCGTTCCTCCCTCCAGTCAGGCCAAGAATACGACAGGCGCCCAGAGAAAGGAACAAAAAAACCGGGTTCCCAGCAGGTAATCACTGGAAGCCCGGCTGTTTCGGCCGGAGAACCCGCCGTCCACCGTGCGGCTATCTCGCGTTGTAAAGGTCCGGATCAATTACCAGCGCATTCGGGTCGAGCTGCGCTTCCGGAGCCTGGACTTTTGTCGTTTTAGTTTCGTCTGAATATTTCCAATATTTTGGAGTAGCACAATCTTCGGCCGCAGGTACTGGAGCCTGCGGCCACGCATAGTCGGAAACAACAGCCCGCCGCACCGTGGGTCCCTTCCTCTTCGATACGTTGACGACCACAAAGTCCGAAGCGACGGCGACGTCACCCTTTGGATACCATGTGCGGATATCTTTCAGAGCAGCCTTGATCGTATCATCCGTGGCCTGGAAGTGCGTACCGACTGCCAGCCTTGGCGCTGTCCCCTGCTGGTCTATCTGATTCAGAATGTAGCCAAGGGCCTTTTGCGGCGTATGGGAACTGTCCTGAACAGCCTGCGCTCCATCTATGGATGCCTGCGTATCCGGCAAACCCAATTTTTTCACCCAGACATCCGCCGGCACAACCATCTCGTGAATCAGAACATCCACGCCGGATTTTGCCTGTTCAATCATGTACTGGTTCGGCTTGGTATCCCCGCTGTAGATCATTGACAGGCCGTTCCACTCCAGCTTGTAACTTACGGCCCCTTCCCTGCAGTGCACGGCCGGAAAATGGGTGATCTTCACCCCTTTACTCCGGTCATGGTAGGCGATGTTGTCGTGGTTGGCAAAGCCGTGCGAATCTTTTCCCGTATTCCGCCACGGCAACTCTTTCACCACAATATCGTAGGCATCCTTGCATCTACTCCCGGTTGTATCCCACGGTTTGGGCACATCGTAGCTATTAATGCTGGTGTACATGAAACTCTGGCTCTCAGTATGCCATATGCAAAATTTCTTGAGAGCTGCGCAAATATCGGCAGCTCCGTCCTCCAAAGGCTTTTTCCCGAGGGGGTATTTCCCGTCAGGATCTTTCCAGACAAATCCGGATCTCGCGGGTCCCCATACATAAAGGGGCCAGACGCGGCCAAATGATTGGCCAAAAGCGTAGACGTACGGCAGATCGCCCATATGGTCAGAGTGATTATGGGCAAGAAAGATCTTGCTCATTTTATCCAGGGTGGCTCCCAAGGCAAAATACTTGGGCGTCACCCCTGTCCCGCAATCAAACATAAAACATTCGCCGTTGCCCAACTCCACAAAGACGCTGACGGCCGCCTGACTCAAACTGGGGATGCATGAGGTACCCATAAAAGATAGCCGCATTTCATCCGGGTCCAGAGTCTCTGATCCGGGGATGTACTGTTTCAATGAGTCAAAATAGGAGTTTCTCTGGCTCGGGTCACCCCCGTGGTGGGTGTAATCCGATCCTGCAATGACCCTGCGCGGGGTGCCAAACCCCAAAGCCAATCCGCCCGCCGCCAGACCGGATAGTTTCAACAGATCTCTTCGTGAAATTTTTGCTGTCATAACACACTCCTTTCCTTGTTTGGGTGAGACTGCCAACCGCTTGAACTACTCAAGCACGCCTGATAACATTCCTGTCGCCGGTACGCTGACAGGGCCGAACTTCCCATGTACCTCTTCACATTCCTGCAAACACAAAAAAGCCGAGCGGCCAAAAGGATAACCTTCGGCAGCCCGGCCATCTTCACAGTGAAGATCCGCAGCTTTCCGCCCCTTCCTCACGGAAGGTTTGGCATTGTCGGGCGATATGACGTGTGTACTGTTAGTCTATCGCCGTAGTGCAGCTTGTCAAATTCAAATATGCGTCAGATGGCAAAATATTCCTGCTACCCCTTCTTCTTGCCGGTCATACTATGAATTTCCACCTTGAAAACCGCAGTTTTGGCAACAGCCGCGTCGTCAAATTCATACCTGCCACCGGCATATTGATTCATGATTATCGCCAGAGCGGATTTTTTTTCATCGTTGTCATTGATCATGGCGGCCGTCCCGAAACCGATGACACTTTGATATTTCATCCCGTAGTCACAGGCCTTTTCTGCAATGACCAGTTCATGCCCCACATCGAACTCAAAGCATACGTGCGGATTTTTCTGCAGGATTTCTATTTTTCTTCCTTCTCCGGCTGAATGAAAATACAGCACCTTATCCCGATAACCGAAATTCATCGGGACGATATAGGGGCGATTCTCGTCAGATAGCGCCAGCCGGCATACTGATGCCTGCTGCAGTATGGCTTCAATACTTTTTAAATCAGATATTTCCCGATCCGACCTTCTCATGATGGTCACGTGCTCCCACTCGTATTAAATACAGCTGGTTACGCTTCTGTCCTGCGCGACAGGCAGGCACCGTAAAACAAACGTGCTCTATCCCGAAGAGTTGTTTTTATATATTTTTTGTGGCACTCTCGTCAACAGCAAGAGCCAGTGCAAGGAGCTGCCAGAATGAACGAAGCAATTAAACAGCAGATCAAAGATCTTCTCAAGAAGCACAACGCCGTGCTGCTCGCCCATAACTACATGCGTGATGAGGTGCAGGAGATCGCCGACATCACGGGAGACTCTCTCGCCCTTTCCATCGAGGCTTCCCGAACCGATGCCGATGTCATCGTGTTCTGCGGGGTGCATTTCATGGCTGAGTCTGCGGCGATTCTCTCCCCCGGCAAGAAGGTTCTGCTCCCCCGCCCCGATGCCGGCTGCCCCATGGCTGACATGGTGACGGCGAACGAGTTGGAGCAGCTCCGGGCCAGGCATCCCGGCGTTCCGGTGGTAACCTACGTGAACTCATCGGCGGAGGTCAAAGCCCACTCCGATATCTGCTGCACCTCGGCCAATGCCCTCAAGGTTGTCCGGTCACTCCCGGAGGATGAGCTGATCTTCGTTCCTGACCGCAACCTGGGTCGCTGGATCGCCAAATTTGTCCCGGAGAAGAAGTTCATCTTCTGGGAAGGGTTCTGCCCGACTCACGAGCGGATGACCACGGCTGCGGTACTGCAGAAAAAAGCCGAACACCCGGATGCACTCTTTATCTGCCATCCCGAAAGCGCCCTGGAAGTTTCGGCTCTGGCCGACCATGTCTGTTCCACCAGCGGCATGTACGACTACTGCCGCACCAGCCCCGCAGCAAAGTTCATCGTCGGCACAGAAGCCGGCATCCTCTACAAACTGCGGCTCGACAGCCCGGACAAAGAGTTTATTCTGGCCTCACCGGCCCTCTTCTGCCCCAACATGAAGCTGACCTCGCTGGAAGATGTGCTCCTTTCGCTCCAGACGCTGTCCCCGGTCATCACCGTTCCAGAAGATATCCGCCTCAAGGCGAGAGGTGCGCTGGACCGCATGCTGGCAGTACCCAGAGACTGATGGCGCTCACCGGGAAAACAGGGCTCCCGTCATTACTGTTCCTTGTCTGGTGCCTTTTCACCCCTTTTACCGCTGCCGCAGTACAATCCCCCCCTCTGGTCGCCCCGGTCATCATCGTCGGCGGCGACCGCGACTACCCCCCCTATGAGTTCATCGGCAAGGACGGCAAACCAGCCGGCTACAACGTCGATCTTACCCGCGCCATCGCCGAAGTCATGGGGATGAAGGTTGAAATCCGTCTGGGGGGGTGGTCGGAGATGCGCGAGGCCCTCCAGTCCGGCAGGGTTGACGTACTCCAGGGGATGTCCTACTCGGAGGAACGGGGCAGCGAAGTCGACTTTTCCCTGCCGCACACCGTCGTCAACCATGCCGTATTCGCCCGCCGTGATTCTCCGTACGTAAACTCTCTGGCCGAACTGGCAGGAAAATCCGTGGCGGTTCACCGGAGCGGAATCATGCACGATTATCTGGTGCGCACCGGCTTCACCGGCAGACTCAGCCTCACCGCCACCCCGGTCGATGCCCTGCGCCAACTCGCTGCGGGAAAAACCGACTTCGCCATCGTTGCCATTGTGCCGGGCATGTACATCATTCGCGAACTTAAATTGACCAACCTGATGCCGGTTGTGCGTAATGTGGCCAGCCACCGCTACTGCTATGCCGTCGACAAGGGACATGCGGAACTGATCTCCCGCTTCAACGAGGGGCTGGCGATTCTCAAAAAAACCGGCCAGTATGAGCAGATCTACAACAAATGGCTCGGGGTCCTTGATCCGCCCGAGGTGTCGTGGCGACAGCTTGCCAAACACGGTGCTATCGTGATTACCCCTCTGGTGCTGCTGCTGGGCGGGTTTGCCCTCTGGTCCCGTACTCTGCACCGCCAGGTGGCACTCCGCACCGCCGATCTGACCCGGGAGATTGCGGAGCGGCGCCATGCCGAAGAAGAGTTGCGCCTCAACCAGCAGCAGCTGCTGCAGGCCGACAAAATGGCCGCCCTGGGAGTGCTTGTCTCCGGCGTCGCCCACGAAATCAACAACCCGACCGGGCTTATCCTGCTGGAAGTACCGAATCTCAAGCGATACAATACGGATGCATCGAAGGTTCTGGACCGCTACTATCGTGACAACGGTGAGTTCACCTGCGGAGGACTTCCCTATTCACGCATGCGGGAGGAGGTGCCCCGCAGCCTGGAAAAGATCATGGAATCGGGTAAACGCATCAAGCGGATCGTTGATGACCTGAAGGAGTTTGCCCGGGGAGGAGACAGTACCACCAGCGAAACTGTTGACCTGAACGCCGTAACCCAGGCTTCCGTACGACTGGTTGAGCCGTCGCTCCGTAAAGCGGCCGCCCGCTTCAGCGCCACATACGACGAAGATCTGCCCAGGATTCGCGGCAACGCCCAGCGAATTGAGCAGGTGCTGGTCAACCTGATCCTGAACGCCTGTCAGGCCCTCCCGGAGAGCGGCGGGGGGATCGCGCTGACCACCGGTCATGACACAGTACGCGGAACGGTGATCTTCCGCCTTGTCGATGAAGGGAGCGGCATCCTGCCGGAGCACCTGGCGCGCCTCACCGACCCGTTTTTCACCACCAAGCGGGATCAGGGGGGGACCGGCCTCGGCCTGTCGGTATCGGCCGGGATCGTCAAGGAACATGGCGGGACGCTTGAGTTTGCATCCCCCCCGGACGGCGGCACCGCCGTAACCCTGACCCTGCCGGCATACAGAGAGGAGATCGCAGCGTGAACGAAAGCGTCTATCCGAATTTTTCTATCCTTCTGGTTGATGATGAGCCGGACTGGCTCGGCTCCCTTTCCCTGACCCTGGAGTCCCGCGCCGCCATCACCAACATCCTCACCTGCAGCGACAGCCGCCAGGCCATGGCGATCCTTGATGAAGGCCAGGTCGGCCTGGTGCTGCTGGACCTGACCATGCCTCACCTGCCGGGCGAAAAGCTGCTTGAGCAGATTGCCGAACGGCATCCCGAAATATCCGTTATTGTCGTCAGCGGCCTCAACCAGCTGGAAACCGCCGTACGCTGCATGAAACTGGGCGCTTTCGACTACTGCATCAAGACTGATGAAGAGGAGCGCATCGTAGGGGCGGTCCTCAGGGCGGTCCGCATGGTGGAAATGAAGCGCGGCTATCAGGAGATGTCCAGCCGCCTCGTTGCCCGGGAACTTCATCACCCGGAGGTATTCGCCCCGATTGTCACGGCTGACCGTGCCATGCTGGATACCTTCTCCTATGTGGAAGCTGTGGCGAAAAGTCCGCAGCCGCTGCTGATCACCGGCGAAAGCGGGGTCGGCAAAGAGTTGATCGCCCGGGCCGCACACCTGTTAAGCGGCTGCAGGGGAAAACTGGTGACGGTAAATGTGGCCGGTCTGGACGACACGGTCTTTGCCGACACCCTCTTCGGCCACGTACGCGGTGCGTTTACCGGCGCCGAGCAGCTCCGGCGCGGTATGGTGGAGGAGGCGGCTGATGGGACCCTGTTTCTGGACGAGATCGGCGACCTGAGCATCCCCTCCCAGGTCAAACTTCTGCGGCTGCTTCAGGAGGGGGAATATTTCCCGCTCGGCAGCGACCTGCCCAAACGGCTCAAGGCGCGGGTCATTGTGGCAACCCACCAGAATCTGCCCGAGAAGGAACGGGATGGAGCGTTCCGGCGCGACCTTTATTACCGGCTGCGTACCCATCAGGTACAGATTCCCCCCTTGAGGGAGCGGAAGCGGGATATCCCGCTCCTGCTGGAGCACTTTCTGGATGAGGCGGCACAAGCCCTCGGCAAGAAAAAACCGACCCCACCCAAGGGATTGGCCCAGTATCTGGCAACCTACTGTTTCCCTGGCAATGTGCGCGAACTGAAGGCCATGGTGTACGATGCCGTCAGCACCCACCGCGACCGGATGCTCTCCAGGGAAACCTTCATCAAGGCCGTTGAGAGCCGCCAGTCCGAATGTTCGGCGACTGGAGGTGATGCATCCCGGCAGAACCCCTTCTCGGGCTTTGAGGAACTCCCCACCTTCAGCGATGCCGCTGCCTTTCTGGTGATGGAGGCAATGGACCGGGCCAGCGGCAACCAAACGCTGGCAGCGCGTCTGCTCGGCATATCCCAGCCGGCACTGTCCAAGCGGCTGAAGATGCGTCAGTAACCACAAAATAACTCCCATAACCTCCGGCTATAGTCATAACCAGAGGTTATATCCCCACCTATCTCCTTGTAAACAAAGCTTTTTCCCGCACACCCCCGCTTTTCCCATAACCTCCGGTTATGGGTGTTCTCCGCACAGCTTCCGGCAGCAACAAACTTTTCCGCTTTAATTTCAACCTGTTACAAAAATCATATCTTTTGGCACTCTCCATGCTCTGGATACATGCAGTATCAGTGCGCTGCCGTAACGGCACCGCCAACCACTTTCCCCACTCTGGAGGTTGTCATGCTCATGTTCTGGATCCAATTTGTACTCGTTCTCGGAGCCGTCCTTATCGGTATCCGCAGGGGCGGCGTTGCCCTCGGCCTGATCGGCGGTTTGGGCGTTTCGCTGCTGGTGCTCGGCTTCCGCAGCCCTCCTTCCGACCCCCCGATCGCGGTCATGCTGATCATCCTGGCGGTGGTAACCGCTTCGGCAACATTGCAGGTGGCAGGTGGACTTGATTACCTGGTGCAGTTGACGGAAAAAATGCTGCGCGCCCATCCCAAGTACGTGACCATTCTGGCACCGCTTTCCACGTTCTTCCTCACGGTCTGCTGCGGCACCGGCCATGCCGTCTATGCACTGCTTCCGGTTATTTCCGATGTAGCGCTGAAAACCGGAATCCGCCCCGAACGCCCCATGGCCATTTCCAGTGTAGCCTCGCAGATGGGCATTACCGCCAGTCCGGTTGCGGCGGCTGTAACGTTCTTCCTGGGATTTGCCGCAAAGGCCGGCTATCCGGTGACGCTGATCGACATTATCTCGGTCACCATGCCGGCCGGAATCATCGGTGTCCTGTCCGCTGCAGCCTGGAGCTTCAACCGCGGCAAGGATCTTGACAAGGATCAGGAATATCAGGAGCGGCTGAAAGATCCGGATTTCAAGAAAGCTCTGGATGCCGATGTCACCACCCTGAACAAAAAGATCTCCACCTCCGCCAAAATCTCGGTGGCACTGTTCTTTGCCGGTGTCGGTTCAATCATCCTCCTGGCCAGCGTTCCGGAACTGCTGCCGCTGGCAGCCGACAAGAAGCCGGTGGCCATGACCACCGTCGTCCAGTTCGTTATGCTCGCCTTCGGCGCCTTCATCATGTTCTCCGCCAACGTCAAGGCCAAGGATATCGCCCACTCCAGCGTTTTTATCGCCGGGATGATTGCGGTCGTATCCATCTTCGGTATCGCCTGGATGAGTGATACGTTCATTACCGCCAACAAGAAATTCCTCATTGACAACATCGGCATCATGGTCAAAATTGCTCCCTGGACCTTTGCCATCGCCACATTCTGTATCTCGGCATTCGTAAAGAGCCAGGCGGCCACGCTGGCCATAACGCTCCCTCTGGGACTGGCGCTCGGCCTGCCGGTCCCGCTACTCCTGGGCCTCATGCCGGCCAGCTACGCCTACTTCTTCTTTGCCTTTTATCCCAGCGACCTGGCGGCCATCAACATGGACCGTACCGGAACCACCCGCATTGGCAAGTACCTGCTGAACCACAGCTTTATGGTTCCCGGCTTGATCGGCGTCAGCGTGTCAACGGTGGTGGCCTATATTATTTCAACCATGATTTTGTAGGGTCATACGGCAGGAGCGCAGTACTTACTGGCCGCATCCGATTCGGGTGCGGCCTTGCGCTGTCCGGGAGTTTTGGCTATAGTGACGGCACGCCGGTTTTCCGGTTGTTAGATATTTCACCGCCCGCCCCGGGTTGCAGGGAACCGTCCAATGCCCCATTTTCTTGATATCGCCATCGGCACCTTTGCCCTCCGTCCGTATGTGTTCGCTTTTTTCGGCGCGTTTCTGCTGGTATGCGTCCCGCACGTCGGGTGGAGGCGCTGTCTGACATTCACGCTGGCCGGCTACCTGATCGCCTTCGCTTCGGAGTGGCTCTCCATCAAC
Source organism: uncultured Geobacteraceae bacterium (assembly GCA_903862245.1). GTDB lineage: Bacteria > Desulfobacterota > Desulfuromonadia > Geobacterales > Pseudopelobacteraceae > JACRCG01. The sequence continues at coordinate 35,315 of CAIOXL010000160.1, forward strand.
ACCGGGTTCCCCTATGGCTGGTACTACTACATCGACACCACCAGCAGCCGCGAACTGTGGGTGGCCGGGGTACCGTTCTTCGATTCGCTCTCCTACGTTTTCTTGGCATACTGCAGCTACGCAAGCGCACTGTTTATCCTCTCACCGCTCAAGGCGTGGCGCTGGAATCTCGTCACGCTGGAAACCCGGCGCATTCGCCGGTCATTCGCTGCGTTGCTGCTGGGGGCACTCCTGCAAACCATGCTCGATATCGTTATTGATCCGGTCGCGCTCCAGGGCAGCCGCTGGTTTCTCGGCCAGATCTACGGTTACCGGGAGCGCGGCATCCATTTCGGTGTGCCGCTCTCCAACTACGCCGGCTGGCTGCTGACCAGCCTGGTACTGATTGCCGCATTTCAGCTGATTGACGCCCGACGCCTGAGCGACAAGGCGGCAGGGGCCACCGGCATCCCCTGCCATTCACTGTTCGGACCGCTATTGTATCTGTCAGTGCTGACCTTCAATATTGCCATGACCCTGGCCATCGGCGAGCGCTTCATGGCTCTCTGCAGCGCGCTCATGTTTATTCTGCCGGTTGTCATGACGGTGCTGCTGGCGTTTGGACGGGTGAACCGTTTTACGAAGGATCAGCTGGGAGACCACCTGCGGGACTACCCCTGGTCACCGGCGGGAAGTGTGTTAAAGGGGGGGAAATAGGGCGGACAGGGCGGAAGTTATGCTCGCGGCCGCCCTGCGACTGCTGCGGGACAACCGGAGCAGCTGTGGTATGATATGCGGCTTCCGCAGGACGGTCAGCAGCACGTTAGCGAGGCGGATTCGACGCATCCCGGCATCGCAGAATTCGTCCAGTGAAAAGGTGAGTTCCTCGGCAGCGGTATCGCTGACGGCACGGATCGCCAGCAGCGGGATGCTTTTTGCAGCGGCGACGGCGGCAATAGCACCGCTCTCCATCTCCACCACCGGACAGGGGTACCGGCCGGAGAGAAATTCGGCAAGAGCGTTTTTTGAGGTGATGGTCGAGGTACTGACAAACGTTCCCCCGTAAATTCGTCTCCCCTCCCCCGCCTGAGCAGCGACGAACGCCTGACCGAGGGGAGAGAAGTTTGCCGGAAGTTCCTCACTTCCCCCCACGCTGACCAACACTATCTGCTGCGCCACAACCAGATCACCCGCCTGTAGTTCCGGTGCAATCCCGCCGCAGAATCCGGTTGAAATCAGCAGATCCGGCTGTCCGGCCCGGATGAGGGTCTCCGCTGCCGCAGCGGCATTGTCAAACCCCATGCCGGACTCCATCAGGGTGACGTCATTACCGGCAGAGCGGAAACACCCGGAACGATACGTCCCAAGCCGTCCTGCAGCTGCGGTACCGAGACTTTTTGCCACGGCGTGAAATTCCTCCGGCATTGCTGTGATGATACCGATTTTCATGACGTGTGACTCCTCCGGGGAATGTACAATCATCACCCGATCATTTCAAAGCATATTATGTAATGCTGGACAAAAAGAAAATCATAGACTATATTCCGCCTTCGTTTGTACGGAGAGATGTCCGAGTGGTTGAAGGAGCACGCCTGGAAAGCGTGTGTACGTTAATAGCGTACCGAGGGTTCGAATCCCTCTCTCTCCGCCAGTATTTGTATTAATACGATGCCGCAATTGGGCGGTGCCTGGTTCTACCCGACCTGCTGTCATCCCAAGACCGACATCGTTTTTTGTTTGCAGGCGGATATGATAGCCGGGCCTCGCGCAACGGCATGCCGTGAACTCCGCCAGGTCCGGAAGGAAGCAACGGCAGCGGCTTCTGCTGTGTGCCGCGGGTAAACCCGGCTATCATGTGCGTCTGCAAGCTCCTTTCTCCTGCCACATTCCGCTGAACCAAATTCCGCCCCGTGCATTGAACGGAGAGTCGGGTAACCTGCGAGGTAACACTTGTCCAACGGCACGTATTATGAAGTCCTGGCAAGGAAATACCGCCCCCAAAACTTTTCAGAACTGGCCGGACAGGAACATGTCAGCCGTACCCTGCAAAATGCCATTGATTCGGGACGGGTTGCCCATGCCTTTCTGTTTACCGGTGCCCGGGGGGTCGGTAAAACCAGTACCGCCCGCATCATGGCGAAAACCCTCAACTGCGAACGCGGGATCACCCACGAACCCTGCAACATCTGCCCGCAGTGCATTGAGATAACCAAGGGCACCTCCACCGACGTTTTCGAGATTGACGGCGCTTCAAATAACGGCGTCGACGACGTTCGTGATCTGCGCGACAACATCAAGTACCTCCCTTCACACAGCCGCTACCGCATCATCATCATTGACGAAGTCCACATGCTCTCGACTAACGCATTCAATGCACTCCTGAAGACCCTGGAAGAGCCGCCGGAGCATGTCAAATTCATTTTTGCCACAACCGAACCGCATAAACTTCCGGTAACCATCCTGTCACGCTGCCAGCGTTTCGACTTCAAACGGGTCACCCTGCCGAAAATCATCGCCCGGCTGCGTGAAATTGCCGGGAAAGAGTCCGTCACCATTTCCGATACCTCGCTGGCCCTGATTGCCCGAAAGGGGGACGGCAGCATGCGCGATTCCCTGACCGCTTTTGATCAGGTGCTGGCGTTCTGCGGCAACAGCGTCAGCGACGAGGACGTGGCTACCCTGCTCGGAGCCATTGACCGAAGGCTGCTGGCGGAAATTTCAGCGGCGGTCTTTGCGGGTGATACCCAGACCGTGCTGGCAGGGGTCAAACAGGTTGATCTGGTCGGCTACAACATGCGCCAGTTCTGTCAGGAACTGATTGAGCACTTCCGCAACCTGCTGGTAATCCGCTCCGTAAAAAAACCGGAAGAGATTCTTGATCTTACGGCAGCGGAGCTTGAGGAGCTGCACAAACAGTCGCTCCACATCAGCACACTGGACATTCAGCGCCGCCTGACGCTCTTCATAAAAGCGGAATCAGAAATGGCGTACGCCAGCTTCCCGCGCCTGATTGTGGAAATGGCACTTTTGAAAGCGGCTCTCCTTGCACCTCTGGTCCCGATACAGGAACTGATCGAAAAAATAAAATCGCTGGAAACAGCCGCCGTGCATACACCATCACTGCCATGGGAAGCCGCGAGGGGCACCTCTGCTCCGGCAGCACAACAGGGAGAGCCCCCGGCCTCATCGGCTCGCCCGTCGCACACCGCGCACACCACTGCTGCAGTGCCGGCTCAAACCGGGGGACACACGGACTGGGGCCGTTTTGTCGCCTTTGTCAATGACCAGGAACGCCTCATCGGATCGGTCCTTGAACATGGCAGCCCGGTCAAGCAGGAAACGGGGCTGATTGAAATCGGCTTTCCGGCCGGCAGCTACTACCTGACCGCCGCCCAGGAAGCGGAATTCATTGCTGACGTGCAAGTGCTGGCCCGTACCTTTACCGGTGTGGAGACTGTCATCAGGGTAAAGGCCATTGAAACCGGCTTTGCTGATGCCCCCCTGTCCCTTGCGGAAAAAAAAAAGAATGATGCCGAGCAACTTCAGGAAGAATTAAAACGGGAGGTCGAAAACCACCCGGTTGTCAAAGAGGCAGAACGCGTCTTTGGCAGCACCATTACCGACGTACGCCACTACTGATACCGCCGGAGCGGTATCGTTACTAACAAGGGGGAAAAAATGTCAAAGGGATTGGCAAATATCATGAAACAGGCCCAGATGATCCAGCAGAAGATGGCACGACTGCAGGAAGAGGCCAGCCTGAAAACCGCTGTGGCAACATCCGGTGGCGGAGCCGTAACAATTACGGTAAACGGCAAAAATGAAATAATTTCACTGGAAATAAAAAAAGAGGCCGTTGATCCGAACGATGTCGAAATGCTGCAGGACCTTGTAATAACAGCCGCAAATGAGGCTTTAAAGAAAGTCCACGCCGAAATGGGTGACGAAATGTCCAAAATTACCGGCGGCATGAGCATACCCGGCCTTTTCTAGCAATATCTAGTTATTACAAGTACTTAGGTAGCGGGCCACACAACATAAGTTTTAATTTGACTAAAAGTTTTAGTTCGACTAATAGTATCTTGTACACACACAGCTGTCTGGCTCTGACCCGTTGGAGATAGATCCTAGTATCAATGCTCCTCCAAGGTTTTTGGTTATGGCCGAACCCGCCTGACGCGGAGGAGCTTCTTTTTAACCTCGCTGTAATACTAAAAAATTGTTTTATTTGTCTCGGATTTTATGTTAACAAAATCACTGTCATTGATGCGGTTGGTAGGTGAATTGAAGAAGTTACCGGGCATCGGGGAACGTACCGCTCTCCGCCTTGCATTTCATCTTCTTAAATCCCCCCGGAATCTCACCGCACTGTCAGAATCGCTCTGTGAGGTTCGGGACCGGGTTCGCCCGTGCTCGATCTGCTTTGCCATTACGGAGGATGACCCCTGCTCGCTCTGTTCCGGTAACCGGGATTCGAGCATTATCTGCGTAGTGGAAAACTCCCAGGACCTGATGGCTCTGGAACGAAGCAACGCCTATCGGGGTACCTATCATGTCCTTGAGGGGGCCATTTCGCCCCTGTCCGGTATAGGGCCATCCAATTTGCGCATACCGGAGCTTCTGGAGCGCATGGGTGCCGGAGCGGTCCATGAGGTGGTAATCGCAACAAACTTCACCGTTGAGGGTGAAGCGACGGCGCTCTATCTGACCAAAATGCTGAAGCCGACCGGTGTAAAAATCAGCCGACTGGCACACGGCATTCCGCTCGGGAGCGATATTGAGTTTGTAGACGCGGCCACGGTGCAATGGGCATTGCAGGGACGCAACGAATTATAGTCAGCACATCTGTATATATCCCACAGAGGAGGAAGCACATGAGCAAGAAGATGGTAACCATCGACGGCAACACCGCCGCCGCCCACGTGGCTCACGCCACCAACGAAGTCATCGCCATTTACCCGATCACCCCGTCATCGGTTATGGGCGAGATTTCTGACGTAAAGAGTTCACTCGGCGAACGGAATATCTGGGGCAACGTGCCGACTGTGGCAGAGATGCAGTCCGAAGGCGGAGCTGCCGGTGCCGTCCATGGCGCACTGCAGGCAGGAGCGCTTACGACGACCTTTACCGCCAGCCAGGGTCTGCTGTTGATGATTCCGAACATGTTCAAAATCGCCGGCGAACTGACGTCGACGGTCTTTCATGTTTCGGCCCGCGCCATCGCCGCCCAGGCTCTCTCGATCTTCGGTGATCATTCGGATGTCATGTCCTGCCGCTCCACCGGCTGGGCCTTCCTCTGCTCCAACAATGTTCAGGAGGTCATGGACTTTTCACTGATATCCCAATCCTCAACACTGCGCAGCCGTATCCCGTTCCTGCACTACTTCGACGGGTTCCGCACCTCCCATGAAGTTCAGAAGGTTATTGAGCTTTCCTTTGACGAAATGCGCACCATGATCGACGACAAGCTCGTCGCCGCACACAAGGCCCGCGGCCTCTCCCCCGACAAACCGGTCATGCGCGGCACCGCCCAGAACCCGGACGTATACTTCCAGGGTCGTGAGACGGTCAACCCCTACTACCCCGCCTGCGAGAAGATCGTTCAGGAAGAGATGGACAAGTTCGGCAAGATGACCGGCCGCAAGTACAAACTGGTTGATTACGTCGGTGCCAAAGATGCCGATCGGATTGTCGTTGTCATGGGTTCCGGTGCCGATGTTGTGCAGGACACCGTTGAAAATCTGGTCAGAATGGGTGAGAAGGTCGGCGTGGTCAAAATCCGCCTGTACCGTCCCTTCCCGCTGGATGCCTTCATCAAGGCGCTGCCGAAAACTGTTAAAAAGATCGCCGTTCTGGACCGCACCAAGGAACCTGGCTCACTGGGCGAGCCGATTTACCTGGACGTACGCACCGCCATCGGCGAAGCGATGGCCGAGGGGAAATTCAAGTTCAACGGCTACCCGGTCATCGTCGGCGGCCGCTACGGCCTCGGTTCAAAAGAATTCAACCCGGCCATGGCAAAAGCTGTCCTTGACAACCTGAAGGCGGCAAAACCTAAGAACAAGTTCGTCGTCGGCATTGTGGAAGATGTCACCAACTGCAGCCTCCCGGTCGATTACTCCTTCAAAAACCCGATGCCCGGAATATACGAAGCGATGTTCTTCGGTCTCGGTTCTGACGGCACTGTTGGCGCCAACAAGAACTCCATCAAGATCATCGGTGAAGAGACCAACAACAATTCTCAGGCCTA
>CAIOXL010000161.1 GCA_903862245.1 uncultured Geobacteraceae bacterium
CGGTCAACGGTGGCTGCGGTAATAACCGGATCACCCAGATAATCGCCAAGTTCCTTAAAGTCAACGTTGCTCGTAATAATCGTTGACCCTTTGCAGTAGCGTCCGTCGATTACCTTGTGAAACAGACAGGCGTTCCTGGCGTCATGCTGTTCCAGTCGATCGAAGCCGAGCTCATCAATGAGCAGAATTTCGGGAACAAGAAAAAGTTTGAGCTTTTGTTCAAGGGTGTTGTCGGCCAGACTTGCCAATAATTCCCGCAGCATGCCGGAAGCAGTGACATAGCGGCAGCGAAAGTTTTTCAGGCAGCCGTTAAGGAGCAGTGCTTTTGCAATGTGGGATTTACCCGTACCCGAGTTGCCGGCAAAGATTACCCCCTGCTTCCGACTGGCAAAGGATAGAGTGGCGAGATCCATGATCTGTCGTTTATCGACGCCAGGCTGGAAGACGAAATCGAAGTCGGCAAGCAGTTTGCGTTCCGGCAATTTTGCTTCTTTAATGCGGCGCTCGATCTGACGTTCTGTTAGTGCGTCGGCCTCCATGGCAAGCAACCGCTCCAGCAGCTCGGTGCAAGGCGTTGCCTCTCTGGAAGCCCTGTTTAATTCATCATCCAGAACAGTGGCAATCCGGTTGAGTTTGAGCGATTGAAGATACTTTTTGATTTGGGCCGTGCTGTCCGTACTCTTCATGTGATTTATCCCTCGGAGTTTGGATTAAAGAGGACGTCGTACTCTTCCAGAGACCGTTGCTTTATCTGCGGCAGCGCCTGGCGCAGTTCGTGGGCCGCCCGCTCGTTGCGGATCGCCTCCAGGGTTCTGGGGAGTGCTTTTGCTGCCAGTATCCGCTCTACGGCCTTGCAGTCATAGGCGTGGTAGTTACAGGCATGGGCCAGCGCGTTGTTAATGTCCTCGCAGTGATAGCGCTCTTTCAGGTGCAGGATGTAACGGGCGTGAAAGCCGGCGTTCTTGGGATAGCTAATCTTCAGCCCCCGCAAGAAATCCTCTGCATGTGCACCAAGTTCCATGAACTGTACCTGCACGGACTCCAAACCATACCGTAGTGTTTTAAGCCGATGGATGTCGGAGCCGTCCAACGTGCGTTTTGCTCCGGTCGGCGCTCGTTCATGGCGTACGATAAGAGAAAGTTCCGGTGAATAGATCAGAATTTCGTGTTCTGTAGCCTTCATGGTCACAATATCGGTCACATGATCGTACGGGACGGGATAGCGGTTAGTCTCGAAGTCGATATACCCATCAAGGCTGCAGACCCTGAGCGCCACCTCTGCTGAGTCATAGAGATGGAGAGGCAGCGGCTGAAGGGTTGCCTGCTCCTGTTCAAGGAAGAGCTCCAGCGGCAGACGATTGGTGGTGTCGTGGCGGTGCATATCACTTTTCTCCGCCAGCCACCAGCGGGCGCAGCCGCGAAGGTCTTCCAGATCCTGAAACTCGCGGCCACACAGCAGCTTTCCTTCTATATACTGAAATGGCCTTTCAATTTTTCCCTTCGTTTCTGGCCGTGCTCGCTGACAAATGACCGGTTTACAGCGATAATGGGTAATGAACGCAGCAAAAGCCGGATTGATCACCGCTCTTCCCGCTTCCCACCGCAATACCACGGTTTTTTCGCTGTCATAGAGACATTGAGCGGGTACGCCGCCGAAATGGGCAAAGGCATCATGATGACGACGGATCAGAGTGAAGAAGTCCCGGCGCGGGGAGAAGTCGATAAAATGCCGCCTGGAAAAGCCAAGGATATAGGAGAAACATTGTATCTCTGCAGGGCCGGTTTTAAGGAATTTGATCCGATACGGACTCCAATCCATTTGACCTTGAATGCCTGGTTCGGTTTCAAAACGTACCACTGGCGTATGTTTGGGGCCGGTGCGAAGTGAGCGCAGCCGATC
>CAIOXL010000162.1 GCA_903862245.1 uncultured Geobacteraceae bacterium
CCCTATGTCCGTTGACCCCCTGGTGAACCTCCAACCGGACCCGGTACGGCTTCAGGGAATATTCGGCAAAACCGCCCAGAGAAACGGTTCCGGGGACGTCCCCCATCCCCTCTAGCGTGTTCTTATACCCGCCGGAAATCTGAAAAATAGATCCGCCCTCTTTCTCAGAACGGCGGAAGGTATAGGTCACCGAGGGGCCGATACGCCACCCACCCTGACTGACCAGCGCATAGCCGATGCCATCCCTGATATTGACAAAAAACAGATCCTTGTAGACCACACGCAGATCCGGAACTGCGAGTAAACTGTAATTGCGTGCGCCGCTAAAGGCCGGAGCCACAACCAGCGCCCCCCCGACCGAAACCTTCCACCCGTCCGGCGGTTCACCGGCACCCGGTTCTGCACCCTGGACACCGGCTGCCGGCAGGATCGCCGTCAGCCAGAGGAAGAGTATGAACAATCTGAGTTTATCCGTCATTTGGCTCTCCAGATGTTGAAATAGTTGTTAAAAGCGGCCATAATCACCCGCAGTGAAATTTCAGCATAGAGTACACACATGCGTTGAGCGAGTACATCAATTAATTACCGTGAGCCTGGCTGCTGCAAAGCCGGCACACCGTACAGACCGGAGAACTCTATGAACAGCGTACGGAGCATCAAAACCATTTTATCCGGGACAGCGACGATCGAAGGTGCCGGCGTCCACCTCACCCGCGCTTTTGGTTACCATCAGGCACCTCAGTTCGATCCTTTCCTGATGCTGGATGACTTTCACACCTCTGACCCTGCAGAATATCTGGCCGGTTTTCCCTGGCATCCTCATCGGGGGATCGAGACCATCACGTACATCCTGGAAGGGCTGGTCGAGCATGGGGACAGCATGGGGAACAGCGGAGCTATCGGCGCTGGCGACGTGCAATGGATGACCGCCGGAAGCGGCATCATTCATCAGGAGATGCCGCAGAAAAGTCCGACCGGCACCATGTGGGGCTTCCAGTTCTGGGCGAACCTCCCCGCTGCGCAGAAAATGATGCCGCCGCGCTACCGAGACATCAAAGCGGCCGATATTCCGGAGGTCTCGCTGGAGTGCGGAGTTACCGTCAGAATTATCAGCGGAGAGGTGGGAGGAGTGCAGGGACCGGTCAGAGAAATCGTTATCGACCCCTTGCTGCTGGATGTTACGGTACCGCCCGGCACACAGTTCACCCTGCCGGTAAAAGACGGCTACACCGTCCTGACGTATGTTCTGGAAGGTGCAGCCCTGTTCGATCCCCAGTCAGAGCAGACGGTCTCCCGGGAGCATACCGTACTTTACGGGCATGCCGGTGACCGGGTACGCATAACCACCACCGGTTCCTTGTGCCGTTTTTTACTCCTGTCCGGAAAACCGCTTGGTGAACCGGTGGCCTGGCAGGGGCCGATTGTCATGAACAGCCAGGAAGAATTGAGGGCCGCCTTTGAGGAGTACCATCGAGGCACTTTTGTAAAATAGGCAACAAAATTGAACGTGAATCAGTAGCTACAGAACCTACTAACTCCAGGAGAACTATCAATATGCTCGACTTCACTGTTGATCGGAACAGTTGCACCAAATGCAATCTGTGCGTCACCGACTGCCCGGCAATGATCATCGCCATGACCGATGGGTATCCCGCCATCGCTCCGGAAAATGAGGCGGCCTGTTACCTGTGCCAGCACTGTCTTGCCGTCTGTCCCACCGGAGCGGTTTCCATTCTGGGACTCAATCCGGCCGACAGCCACACCCTGACCAGCGGATTCCCGGAGCCGGCTAAACTTGAAACTCTGATGAAGGGACGCCGCTCCGTTCGGCGTTACACAGAGGAGAATCTGGAGCCGGCGCTGATACAGCGGCTTCTGGAAGTCGCCTGGCACGCACCGACCGGCAGAAACTCGCGACAGGTCCGCTTTACCGTGGTTGATGACCGGGAAAAGCTGGCACGGCTGCGCGACGATGTCATGTCCGGGTTGGCCCGCCTGGTGCGGGACAGTGCCCTCCCGGACGGGATGGAGTTCTTCGCCGGCTTTGTTCAGATGTGGCAGGAACAGAAGATTGATGTTATCTTTCGTGGCGCCCCGCACCTGCTTGTCGCCTCAGCACCACAGGGTGTCGCGTCACCGCTGCAGGACTGCATGATCGCCCTTTCCTATTTTGAACTGTTCGCCCAGGCAAACGGTGTCGGTACCGTATGGAACGGCCTCGCCAAGTGGGCCATCACCGAGCTGCTTCCGGAAACCCGCCGACGCCTCGGCATCCCTGACGACCACCTGATCGGCTACGTCATGGCATTCGGTACACCGGCTGTTCATTACGCCCGGACGACGCAGCACGGGCCGGCTCATATCCACCGGGCGGCATGAGCGCCGGTATCCGGCATCACCATATACGGTAAATTCTGAAAAATTATAGAAATGCGAGGAATTCCCGCATGCCATTATTCCCCTGGAAACCGGAGTATTCGGTACAGCAGACGGAACTTGACGAACATCATAAGAATCTGTTTGCCATTCTCAACTCACTCTATGAAAACGTCATGAATTCACCGGAAGTGGGCTCTGTGCTCCCCCGAATTGACCAGCTGTCAGCGTACACCAGATTTCACTTTTCTGCAGAAGAGCGGTACATGCAGGAGCTGGGCTTTCCCGGCATTATGGGCCACATCGGGGAACATAGGGAATTTACCGGCAGG
>CAIOXL010000163.1 GCA_903862245.1 uncultured Geobacteraceae bacterium
AGATATCCGAAACCCGGATTACCAAGGCGGTGTTTCCCAACACCACCAACCATTATGCCACCCTGTTTGGCGGCACGGCCCTGCAATGGATGGATGAGGCGGCGTTTATCACCGCCACCCGTTTCAGTCGGCAGAAGATGGTGACGGTCTGCTCGGACCGCATTGATTTCAAACACCCGATTCCCGCCGGCACCTTCGTCGAACTGGTGGGCCAAGTGGTGAAGGTAGGCAACACCAGCCTGCAGGTTCGGGTGACCGTTTATCTGGAGCAGATGTATGATGAGAGCCGGAAGAAGGCGATTGAGGGACTCTTTACTTTTGTGGCCATTGATGAGAACATGCAGCCTGTGCCGGTGCGCAAGTAGGCCAGTCCCTTTTTCCTTTGTATTCCCGGTGGAGTCTTCTTTCCCGGGATGTATCACTATTTCAACATGATAGGGTGCAGCAGGCAGTTGATCACCTCCCCGATATTCTGTGAACTTCGTCGCTTCTCGTGATAACCATCATCGCCTGCCCAGTTTTTCTCTGCCACAGAGAGTTGCCGTGGCGATCTGTACCCATTTCTTATGGCGTCAAGGTAGGATAGTCGGCCGGATTCTGGACTATGTTCTGCAAACGGAAGGACCCACCTCCAAAACGCCAATCAAAGCGAAATTTATCCATATAGGCAAGTGGACCCGGTGAATAATTTTCATTCATCACTTTCAGGTAAACCTTGAGGGTAATATTCTGGATCTGATCCGTATGGGCGCCGGAAAGGGTGTAGTCCATGGGGCCGTTAGTCGAATATTCCTGGCGGGCAAGCATCGGAGAATCCCATAAGACGCTTGTTCCGTCATACAGGGCGACCCGATCGACTCTGACAATGGTTTGTCCGCCGGACCCGCCCATGCCCACGTTCAACAGAAATGAATCCAGAAAACCACCGACGGGGTCAACCAGAAAACCGGCAACCTGACCGGCAGCATCAGCAATTTCCCCCGATGTCCCGAGATTGGAAAAAGCGATATCCAGGAGACTGAACTCGGTGCTGACACTGTAATAATACCATTTCCGCCCGCTGATATTAAGGCTGATGCTGCTGAAATCGGCGGCCTCCCCGCTGACGCTGTAGATCATACTTCCCTGGAAGTTAAAGGCTCCATAGGTCGTGGTGATCTTGTAGCTGGGCGCATCGAGAAAGCCCGGGAAGGAATCGACCCTGTTCCAGGCCGCATGCGTCCAGTTGCCGAGGTTGGGATCGCCTTCAGTGCTGGGAGGTATCGCCGGGAGATCCACCGTGCCGATATTCAGTGCAGCGGAGCTCAGCGTGAAAGTGGTCTGCTTGGACTGGTAACTGTCTTTATCAAAAAATATGGTATAGGCGCCGTATGGAAGGTCGCTGATGGAGAAGTTTCCGCTGCCGTCGGTTGTGGCTGTCAGATCTGTTCCCTGGATGGAGATATTCACACTTGCCAGGGCGCTTGCTCCCGAGCTGACATGGCCGGTGAGGACCCCTCGGGCCGCTGGGGTGAGGGCAATCGGTCCCAGGCTGTTGGCGCCGCCGTGAATAGTGATGCTGCCCTGTGCCGGGTCGTAACCGAAGGCCCTGATGGTATAGTCATAAGTCGCGGGCATGATTTCTTTCAGGATCAGTCC
>CAIOXL010000164.1 GCA_903862245.1 uncultured Geobacteraceae bacterium
GCAGGAGCCTGTTTCATGCTGATTCTGGCAACGGTGTCTCTGGAATTCATGAAGGATCTTTCCATTGACGTATTCAGTTCTGCCGGCATCAGGGAACAGCTGAAGCAATTAACTCTTAAATGACGTGTCCATGAAATTACATAGTTAGCTAATCATATTGCGCGATCTGAAAGGAAATAATTATGAGCAGAATTGAGGAAGCTCTGGAAAAGGCGGCTAAAATTCGAGTTGATACAGCGTCTGCTGTTTTGCCCGGCACAAAGATGTCCGGGGTTCATCTGCCTCCGCCGATAATGACGGAGGGGGGGATGTCGGTGACGAACCAGCTGCTTGTAACGGTAAGTGACCCGCATACTCAAGCGGCAGAAGAATACCGGAAACTTAAATCAGCTATCGTGAAAATGACCAAAGAGGGGTCTTTCATGAATATGCTGATGGTGACCAGTGCCATCGGGGGGGAGGGTAAAAGTCTGACATCCCTCAATCTTGCCCTGAGCCTCGCCCAGGAATTCGATCACACCGTACTGCTGGTTGATGCGGACATCAGAAAGCCGTCGCTTCATACCTTTCTGGGAATTGAAAATTCAGTGGGACTCACGGATTGCCTGCTGGATGGCGCAGAAGTAAAGGATGCGCTCGTACGTACCGGTATCGGCAAATTGTCGTTTCTTTCTGCCGGGAGGAGCGTGTCGAATCCGGCGGAGGTTTTTACCTCCCAGCGGATGCGCGATTTTTTCCTGGAGATGAAGAACCGCTACCCCGATCGCTACATAATTATTGATACGCCGCCTGTGCTCCCCTTTGCCGAAACACGTTCATTGAGTTCCGTGGTGGACGGCGTCGTGCTGGTCGCCAAGGAAGGCCTTGTCACCCTGCATAATATTGAAGAGGCGATTCAGTGCATCAAGGGAACTCCATTGCTGGGCATTGTCTACAATGAAGCGGCAACGGAATTCCACCGTGACAGCTACAGGTACTGCCGTGAAGGGAATGCGTGAAGCACGGCGAGTGACAGCGGGAAATTCCGGCGATGCAGCTGCGTAGTCATGCAAGAGGGGATAATTAATGTACGAGGCTTTTTTCAACCTGAAGCAGAAACCGTTTGACCTGTTGCCGGATCCTGACTTTCTGTACATGAGCAGTTCGCATAAGAAAGCGCTTTCGTACCTGGACTACGGTATCAGAGAAAGGGTCGGTTTCATTCTGCTCACCGGCGAAGTCGGCTCCGGCAAGACGACAACAATACGGAATCTGATCAAGAAAAATCTCTCGAATGTAGTCCTGTCCAAGATTTTCAATACACGGGTAGATTCTGAGCAGCTGATCGCCATGATCAATGAAGACTTTGGACTGCCTGTTCAGAATAAGGACAAGATAACGCTGCTGAGTGACCTGAATATTTTTCTGATTGATCAGTTTGTACAGGGAAACCAGCCGGTCCTGATCATTGATGAGGCGCAGAACCTTGACCATGACCTGCTGGAAGAGATCAGGATGCTCTCAAACCTGGAAACCGACAGTGCAAAACTTCTGCAGATCATACTTGTCGGGCAGCCGGAGTTGAGGAAAACACTTGCATCGCCAACATTGATTCAGTTGCGTCAGCGGATCAGTATTAACTGTCACATCCAGCCATTAAGCCGGCCAGAAGTTGAACTGTATATCCTGCATCGACTGGAAAAGGCCGGTGACCGTGAAGGAGTGCATTTCGACGGAGATACAATCGACATAATTTTTACCTACAGCAGAGGGATTCCACGGCTGATCAACATCATCTGCGACTTCATCCTGCTGGCAGCATTTGCCGAGGAGACCAGAAGTGTCGACACCTCTTTGGTGCAGGACATTCTCGGAGACCTGGACTTCGAATATCATTACTGGGGATGCGAATCATCGGATGGGCATACTGTAGACAAGCGCAGCATAGAGACCGCTTCTCCCGGTATGCGATCTGACCAGGTGATTATTGAATTGGTTAAAGACATGAATGACCGCCTCGAAAATATGGAGAAGGAAACCGCAGCCACGAATCAGAAGGCGCTTCAGGAAATGGCGGTAAAAATTTCAGATCTGGAAAAAACGATGCAGTTGCATCAGGAGAAAACCGGCTCGTTAATGCAAAAGACATCCAGCGGCACACCGGTTTCAGAATGCGAAAAAACCGGTGTGTCCACCGGTGAAGAAGTGGCGCATTCCATAATGGGAAGCATGCTTGGCCGCATGTTCCGGTTTTGATAACTACTGAGGGGATTTTATGCGGACCATAATAAGAGGAATGATCTGTACCATTATTGTGTCAGTGGCAGGTGTTACGCAGGGAGCGGAATATGAACTGCGGCCATCCATAGCTGTCAGCGAAGAGTTCACCGATAATCTTTTCAACACATCTACCAACCGTATCTCTGATTACATAACCCATGCGACACCCGGAATTGCTGCAAATTATAAGGCACCGGCACTGAACGGGGACCTGACCTACCTGTTCGATTACCGATGGTATGCAAGACATAACCGGGATGACGAAATTGCGCACTCTCTCAGTGCAAAGAGCAGGCTGACAGCGGTGGAGAACTTCCTTTTTCTTGACGTCAGCGAGGAATATCAACGGGTTTCGTTGAACGCAACCAGAGACGTATCCAAAGAAAGTCTGTTCATCAATCAATCGGACCGGAACGTGGTTTTCGCGTCGCCGTACGTCACTTTTCGCCCCACCGACCGCCTTGGTGTCAAGTCCGGCTACCGCTTCACCGATACCCGCTATTTCAATTCATCAGGGGTGGACAAAACAGACCACAACGCATTTCTTGCCGTGGCGTACGAATTAACAAAAAGGTGGAGTCTGACTGCTGACTACACGTTCGTCAGAGAGTTGGCAACAGTTGACAATTTCAACCAGCATCTGGTGCTGGGCGGCTTCCGCTATGAATATACGGATAAATCATACGCGTTTGCCCAGGCCGGAAAAGCGTGGATAGATTACGACCGTGGTTACGGCCTCAATACCATTGTCTGGAACGCCGGGGTCACGCACGAATTTGATACGGCAACCGCTACGCTGACCACAGGGGTGAAATATAATGAAGACCCGTCCGGCAATGCACTACAGGAAAGCTTCGTCAGCGGCCGTTTTGAAAAGCGTTTTACGAGGGGCTCTCTCGTCTTGTCACCATCGTATTCGGAATACGTCAAGACAGAGACAGACTCTCTGCAGACAAAGAAATACGGCGTAACCGCCCAGGGACAATACGACATCCTGTCCGGTCTGAACGGGAAGCTTGCCGTCACTACTGAAAAATATGAGCAGCATGATCAGCCGCTGCGCAGCAGCCACACAAACCGCATACAGATAGATTCCGGCCTCAGCTATCTGCTAGCCAGAGAGATGACGGCGGCACTCTCATACGTGTACGTGGATTACAGCTCGCCAGGTGTCGCCTCGGACAATTGGCATGTTAATCGAGTGACGCTGGAGATCAAAAAAACGTTCTGAGGAAGCTCATGATCAACGCACTGACCATAGATGTTGAAGACTATTTCCACGTGACCGCCTTTGACCGCTGTATCAGGCCGGATGAGTGGGACAGCTACCCGCTTCGTGTGGAGGGGAATACCCTGCGGATTCTTGACATGCTCGATGAGTTTGCCGTGCGGGCGACGTTCTTTGTGCTGGGGTGGGTTGCCGAGCGGTGTCCCGGGCTGGTGAAAGAAATACAGCGCCGGGGGCATGAAATTGCCTGTCACGGCTACGGGCACCAGCTCATATATCGCCTTTCCCCGGAGGAATTCCGCCAGGATGTATCAAAAGCAAAGGACATTCTGGAAAACATCTGCGGGACCCAGGTGCATGGATACCGGGCGCCGAGCTATTCGATCACGGCAAAATCGCTCTGGGCCCTCGACATCCTCGTGGAGGAGGGTTTCACATATGATTCAAGCATCTTCCCCATTAGTCACGATATCTACGGTATGCCGGGGGGGGAACGCTTCCCGCATACAATATCGACACCCTCCGGAACACTGGAGGAATTTCCGCTCTCAACATTCTCCATGCAGTCAGCCGGCTGGAACTACCGATTGCCAATTGCCGGCGGCGGCTATTTACGGCTTTTCCCAGCCGCACTGGTTTCACGGGCGCTGCATCTGATCAATACCAGGGAAAAACAACCGGTCATCGTCTATTTCCATCCATGGGAAATCGATCCGCAGCAACCGCGCATCAAGGCGGGGCTTAAATCCTGTTTCAGGCATTATCTGAATCTGGAGCGGATGGAGCTGAAAATACGTCATTTACTGGGAAATTTGAACTTTTCTCCGGTGAGGGAAACATTGAGCCTCCCCTGTTACTGAAAATGAAACTGTGCCGTTACGAATCTGGTATCTGAAAGAGGTATGCACCATGGAGTTGACCGCTGAAGCAGCCCTGAAAAAACCGTTCAAAGTCATACAGCCAAGAAAAGGACTGTTCCAGCTTGACCTGGGAAGCATCTGGAACAGCCGGGAATTACTCTATTTCCTCATCTGGCGTGATGTTCTGACTCGCTACAAGCAGACGGCGATCGGTGCCGCCTGGGTTGTACTGCAGCCGCTGATCAATATGGTGCTGTTCACCCTTATTTTCAGCAGGTTAGCCAAGATCCCATCGGACGGGATAGCCTATCCTGTTTTCGCATTCACTGCGCTGCTTCCCTGGGCATACTTCGCTCAGGCGCTGACCAAAACGTCTGGCAGCATTGTCGGCAGTTCAAACCTGGTGACCAAAATATATTTTCCCCGGCTATTGATTCCTCTGGCTGCATGTATTGCCCCTGTTGTCGACCTGGTCTTCTCCTTTCTGGTTCTGCTGGTGCTGATGGCCTGCTACGGCATAGCTCCAACCTGGGCAATTCTATACCTGCCGGTTTTTCTGGGGCTCGCAATAATAACCGCTCTGGCGGTGGGTCTCTGGTCGTCTGCACTTAATGTCCGGTACCGTGACGTGGGCAGTATCATTCCATTCGTTGCGCAGATATGGATGTACGCATCACCGGTGGCGTATCCGGTAAGCGTGGTGCCGGAAAAATGGCGACTCCTGTACAGCCTGAACCCGATGGTCGGCGTGATTGAAGGTTTTCGCTGGGCCCTTCTGGGCAAACAGAGCCCGGACTTTTCAGCGATGGCGGTAAGTGCCGCTGTCGTAACGGTTTTGCTGGCGGGCGGAATTGTGTACTTCAAGAAGATGGAGCAGTCATTCGCCGATGTCATTTAGTTTCTGTTACAGAAACCAACAGTTGCTCATCCGGAGTTTCCGGATGGCACCTATTTGATCAGGAGTGTGTATGAGCAAGATCGCGATCCGGGCGGAAAACCTGTCCAAAGAATATACCATTCCTGTCGAGGCGGTGCGGTACGATACGCTCAGTGATCAGCTCGCGGGCAGTATGAAATCACTGCTCAGGCGGAACAACAGAAGGGAACGGAGGGAGAAAACGTTCCAGGCGTTACGGGATGTTTCCTTCGAAATCAGAGAGGGTGAGATGGTCGGTATTATCGGCCATAACGGTGCGGGAAAAAGTACGTTGCTGAAACTGCTTTCCCAAATCACCCACCCGACCCACGGGCGGGCTGAAATCAACGGCAGGGTCGGGTCACTCCTGGAAGTGGGCACCGGTTTTCATCCGGAACTCACCGGACGGGAGAACATTTTTCTCAACGGCGCCATCATCGGTATGAGTAAAATGGAGATCAAGCGGCACTTTGATGCGATCGTGGCGTTTTCCGAGATTGAACAGTTCATAGATGTGCCGGTGAAGCGGTATTCCAGCGGTATGTACGTTCGGCTTGCTTTTGCCGTATCCGCGTACCTTAAGCCGGAAATTCTCATGATTGACGAGGTCCTATCTGTCGGAGACCTGCAATTCCAGCGGAAATGCATGGCGTATGCGGAGGAACTGCGCAAAAGCAATGCAACAATTCTCTTCGTTTCGCACAACATGTTTGCGGTAAAGGCCATGTGTAACCGGGTTATCTATTTATCTGAAGGGTCTGTCCATTTTGACGGATCTCCCGCAGAAGCCATTGAGTGTTATGAGGGGCCGAACAGGACAAGCGCACTGCCATGGGCACAAAATGCCATTGGCGCTGATCCGTCTGATTGGGACGTGTACATTGAAAAAGTGGAAACCTTTGATGTGACCGGTGCAGAGCGGAACCTCTTCAATTATGGAGAAAGGGTCCGGATTCGCCTTGATTACAGCGTCCGCAGAACCGTTTCAAATCCAAATTTTCTCGTTTCGTTTATCCGTTCCGACGAGTTGGCCTGCTGCAACTACAATACGGCAATGGATGGTTTCTCCGTCCCCTCGCTGGAAGCTGACGGTTCAATCGAACTGCTGACCCCGCCACTCAATCTGGTATCGGAATCGTATAAAATCTGTGTGCTGGTCAGGGATGCAAAATTCGAGCATCTCTACTGTGCTCAAATCGGGAAAACATTTCATATCCGCCACGATTTGCTCAATACCCACTTTGGAGTGTTTCATGAGCAGGGAGAATGGTTCCTGCCGAATACTGTTGACAATCATATTTCATTCAATTTCACGGGAGGTTCGCTGTCATGATTAATATTGCTGTTGCCGGTTACGGGTATTGGGGGCCGAATCTTGTCAGAAATATTCAGGATTCCAAAGATGCACGTGTTGTTTCCTGTTGTGACGCAAGTGGGGAGCGACTTGCCCAGGTCACATCCAAATACCCGTCGATCGAGGTCACAACCAACTATGATGACCTTCTGAATGATCCGGCAGTGGATGCCATTGTCATTTCGACGCCGGTAGCCACTCACTACGATTTTGCCCGTAGAGCCATGGAGCATGGCAAGCACGTGCTCCTGGAAAAACCGGCTACCACATCCGTGTCGGAAGCCGAAAAACTTGTTGATCTGGCTGAAAAAAAGAAGCTGACGTTCATGGTGGACCATACGTTCATCTATACCGGTGCCGTGCGCAAAATGAAGGAACTCGTGGAACAGGGGGAATTGGGCGAACTGTATTACATCGACTCGGTACGGATAAATCTTGGTCTGTTCCAGCGTGATGTCAATGTTCTGTGGGATCTGGCCCCCCATGATATCGCCATCCTTGAGCATCTCGTCAAGGAGCGGCCTTCCAGTGTCTGTGCCAACGGTGCCTGCCATGTGGGCAACGGCCATGAGAACGTTGCATATCTGACGGTTTACTATCCCAGCGGTTTGATCGCCCATTTTCACAATAATTGGCTTTCACCGGTAAAAATACGCTCCATGCTGGTCGGCGGCAGCAAAAAAACGATTCATTATGACGATATGGAGGTTAGCGAGAAGGTGAAGGTGTATGACCGTGGCGTGGATATAACCACACCAGAAGGGGTCCGTGATGTTCGCGTTTCCTACCGTCTTGGCGATATGTGGGCACCCCGCCTGGATCAGACAGAAGCTTTGAACCGCATGATCGGTGAATTCACGGGATGTGTGCAGACCGGTCGCAGTTCACTGACCGACGGTGTCAGCGGGCTGAACGTCGTAAAAATACTGGAAGCTTCCGAGATGTCTATAAAACACCGTGGAAAGGAGATAAAAATATGAGTGAGAGTGCCAAGCAGAGTATACGGAATGTAAAACTGGGCGAAAACGTCAGAATAGCGGATTTTGTAAATCTCTATGAATGTGAGGTCGGTGATAATTCAAGGATCGGCGCATTTGTTGAGGTACAGAAGAATGCCTGTATCGGCAGGAACGTCAAAGTATCGAGCCACACGTTCGTATGTGAAGGGGTGACCATTGAGGATGACGTTTTTGTCGGGCACAACGTATCATTCATCAATGACAAATACCCGCGCGCCACCGCCAACGGCCAGCCACAGACGGAAGCGGACTGGGAATGCGTACCGACCCTGGTGAAAAAAGGGGCTTCAATCGGTACCAGCTCAACGGTTCTCTGCGGTGTCACTATTGGTGAAAATGCCATTGTTGGAGCCGGAAGCGTTGTTACCAAAGATGTTCCGGCCAATGCCGTTGTTGCAGGAATTCCGGCGCGCTTTCTGCGCAGTATGGTCGGTGAGGCTGCGGAAAAAGGGGAGGGCACGGCACCGGTTCCGTTTCTGGACTTGAAGGCCCAGTACCGGTCAATCAAAGCGGAGATCCTGCCGGCGCTCAACGATGTACTGGATAATTGCTCGTTTATCCTGGGGGGGGAAGTTGCCGCCTTTGAACGGGAGTTCTCGGCGTACCAGAATGCTCATCACGGCATAGCGGTCAACACCGGCACCAGCGCCCTGCATCTTGCACTGCTCTCCGCCGGAATCGGGCCAGGAGATGAAGTAATAACTGTTTCATTTACTTTCGTTGCGACTGTTGCGGCGATTGTCTATACCGGCGCCCGACCGGTGTTCGTGGATATTGATCCAAAGACATTGACCATGGATGTAAACGCGATCGAAAAGGCGATTACCCCCCGGACAAAGGCGATCCTGCCGGTCCATATTCATGGTCAGGCTGCTGATATGGACCCGATAATGACACTAGCCAGACGGCACCGGCTTGTTGTTATTGAAGATGCCTGTCAGGCACATGGTGCCGAATACAAAGGGCGGCGAGTCGGCAGTATTGGTGATATGGGCTGTTTCAGCTTCTATCCGGGCAAAAACCTCGGCGCATATGGCGAGGGGGGGATGGTTGTCACGAACAGCCAGCAACATGAACATACGATCCGCATGCTGCGCGATTGGGGGGCAGAGAGTAAATACTGCCACACACTGAAGGGATATAACTACCGGATGGAAGGAATGCAGGGAGCCGTCCTGCGTGTCAAACTGCGCCACCTTGAAGATTGGACCGAGGCACGTCGGGCCAACGCGAAAAAATACGATGAGCTGCTTGCCGGTACAGGCATTCCGACCCCTTTCGAAAGTCCCTTCAATCGCCATGTCTATCATATTTACGCAATCCGCGTTCCTGAGCGAAGTGCGTTTCAGAACGCGTTGGCGGCCCGAGGGGTGCAAAGCGGGATACATTATCCCATACCGGTTCACCTGCAGCCGGCTTATGCGGATCTGGGATATGTGAAAGGTGATTTTCCCCATACAGAGGCGGCAGCAGACGAGGTTCTTTCCCTGCCGATGTACGCGGAATTGACCAGTGACCAACTGAAACATGTCTGCCACACCATACAGGAGATCCTCACTCATGGAACTATCGGGTAAGAACGTTCTGGTTACCGGCGGCGCCGGATTCATCGGCTCTCACCTGGTAGATCAGCTGATCAAACAGGGATGCACTGTCCGTGTTCTTGATAACCTGACCAACGGCAAACTCAAAAACCTGAGCCATCATGAAAACAACAGCAGGTATGAGTTTGTCATGGGGAGTGTGACCGATCCGTTTGATGTGGCGCTGGTCATGGAAGGCATAGATGTTGTGTTTCATCTTGCCTGCCTGGGTGTCCGCCATTCAATCCGGCACCCCTTCGAAAATCATCGCGTCAATGCAGAGGGGACGGTGCTTCTTCTGCAGGAAGCGAGAAAGCAGCACGTTATGAAATTCATTCACTGTTCCTCATCAGAAGTATATGGCACCGCCCAGTGGGTACCAATGACCGAAACCCACCCGACACATCCCTGCACCGTCTATGGTGCCAGTAAGCTGGCGGGAGAAGCGTATGCCCGGGCATATCATTCAACATACGGTCTGAACACGGTGGTTATACGGCCGTTCAATGCGTACGGTCCCCGTTCCCACCATGAGGGTGATGCGGGAGAAATCATACCGAAATCAATTGTCCGGGCTATGAATGGCGAAGCGGTTCTTGTGTTCGGTGACGGCTTGCAAACGCGCGATTTCACCTATGTTGAGGACACTGCCAAAGGCCTTGTCGCCGCTGCCGAGAGCGACCATACCGCCGGGTTGACATTCAACATTGGCAGCAACTTTGAAATATCCATCGGAAAACTGGCGGAAAAGATCGTGGAAGTCGTCGGCAACCCCGCTGCGCACATTACGCATCTGGAAAACAGGCCGGGTGATGTGTTGCGACTCTATGCTGATTCTACAACGTTTTGCAAACTGACCAGCTGGCAGCCGGCAGTTTCGTTTGATGCTGGTCTGGCAAAAACAGTTCAGTGGTTCAAGGATCGTCCGGAAAAATTATCGGAACTGTTTGGTCAGGAATCTGGTGCTAACTGGCAATGAGAAAATAACAAACTGACCCGGTTTTACGTGAGGTGCTTACCTATGATTCCAATTGCAAAACCGTGCCTGGGGGAAGAGGAACTGGGCGCGGTGCAGGAAGTAATTTCCTCCGGCTGGCTGACCCAGGGCCCAAAAGTCAGCCAGTTTGAAAAGGCCTTCGCTGATTATGTCGGGGCGCCCTATGCGTGTGCGGTATCAAATTGTACAACAGCACTGCATCTTGCACTGCTGGCCGTGGGGGTAACTCCGGGGGATATTGTCATTACGGTGAGCCATTCGTTCATAGCGACGGCAAATTCAATACGGCACTGTTTTGCCGAACCGGTCTTTATTGATATTGACCCGGATACCGGCAACATGTCCACGGAAAGCCTCCTGGAGTGTTTGTACGAGAGGTGCGAGGAGAGGGATGGCACTCTGTATTACCGGGATGTTTCAAGACTCGCGTCAGGAGAATCTCCTCTGGTACGGCTGATTGGTACCCGAACCGGGCCAGCGGAAGCTCCTTCCGGGCGAATTGCCGCAATCATGCCTGTTCATCAAATGGGGATGCCCTGCGACATGAACACCATTCGTTCAATTGCCGGCGTGTTTAACATCCCGCTGGTTGAGGACGCTGCATGTGCAATAGGGAGTGAACTGTACGGTGCCGATGGCTGGCAGAAAATCGGTTGGCCCCACGGCGATGTTGCCTGTTTTTCTTTTCATCCCCGGAAAATTATCGCAACCGGTGACGGGGGGATGATAACAACAGCTAACCCCAAGTACGACAGGATGTTCAGGCTTCTCCGGCAGCACGGTATGTCCATCTCCGATTCGGTGAGACACAGTGCGGATAAGGTCGCGTTTGAAAAATATCTGACAACCGGATTTAATTGCCGGATGACCGATCTTCAGGCGGCCATCGGCATTGAACAGCTGAAAAAGTTACCTGACTTTCTGGATGAGCGGCGAAGTATAGCGGCGCTGTATCGTCGTAAGCTGGACGGCATCCGCTGGCTCGAACTTCCTCAGGAAGCGTCCTATTGTAAAACCAACTGGCAGAGTTATCCGGTTACGGTACGAAACGGTGCAGCACGTTGCCGGGATGGTCTTATGCAGCATCTGCTTGATCGCGGGATCTCGACGCGGCGCGGAATCATGAATGCTCATCAGGAGCCGCCGTACACTTCTGACATGCCGTTGCGGCACTCGGAAAGAGCGCGTGATACCGTCATTCTCCTGCCGATTTTTAACGGCATGAACGAAACTGATGTGGACGAAGTTGTGAAAGGAGTGCAGTCCCATGGCCAGTAAGCTTATTTTGTTTCCGTTCGGCGGCAATGCACGTGAAGCCCTGATGTCTGTTCTGGCAGTTAATGAGGTGAAAGATGAATGGGACATCGTCGGATTTATTGACGACGACCGCTCTCTGCATGGCAGGGAATGCTGCGGTGTGAAGGTTCTGGGCGGCAGGGAGCTGTTACATTTGATCCCGGACGCATTTGTCCTTGCTGTTCCCGGCAGCCCGACAGGCTATATGCATCGAAAAAAAATTATAGAAGGATTGGCGATAGAGCCGGTGCGGTTTGCGACGATCATTCATCCATCGGTAGCCAGAGCGCTGGACGCGGAAATCGGGTACAATACGGTCATAATGCCCAATGCGGTGATCAGTTGCGGCACCATCGTAGGAAACCATTGCGTATTATTGCCGAATACGGTTGTTTCCCATGACAGTGTTCTCGGTGACTACTGCTGCGTCGGTTCTAATGTGACAATTTCCGGTTCAGTCCGCATTGGTTCATGCTGTTATATCGGCTCTGGATCCAAGATGCGCGAGCATATATCCATCGGTGCCGGTACCCTTGTGGGGCTTGGTTCAAATGTTCTCTCCGACCTTCCGGAAGGTGTTATTGCCGTGGGAAGCCCGGCAAGAGTCATAAAAAAAGCAGGATAACTCCAGCACCATATGTCATTCAACTGGGGGCGGCTCATACGGGTTGCCCTTATGTTTTTGCATATGGCTGAACCAGCACTCTGGGCATCTCTCTTTTTTCGCTCTGTCACAGAAATATATATTCCGGCCAGAATCAAAGTCTGGCCGTAAAGAATCTTTCGCTATTTGTCGAGTATCTTGACAATTCCTCCTGTATTCAAGACTTCCCCTAGGTAAATACGTTGTAAATTCAGCGCCCTATAGTTTGGAATGACTCTTGCTCATCAGGTTTAAGTTGTATTCTGCCCACGGCAGATTCATTTAAAACACCTTGAGGAGATGTCATCATGAAAAATAGGATTGGCAAGATACTAATGTCGGCTCTGAGGCTCTTATCAGTCATATTTGTTCTGTCATTCGTTGCTCCTCCGGATGCTCACTGCGCACAGACAACGTATAGCATCTGGTCCGCTGCTGCTGCCCCCGTCGTGCCGGACTCCGGTCCCGACAGTGCCGTTGAACTGGGTGTCAAGTTCCGCTCTGATGTCAACGGCTTTGTTACCGGTGTCCGCTTCTACAAAGCCGCCACCAACACCGGTACCCATGTTGGCAATCTCTGGACCAGCACAGGCACACTGCTGGCGACGGCCATCTTCTCCAGCGAAACCGCCTCCGGGTGGCAGCAGGCAAACTTTACAACATCCGTAGCTGTTACCGCCAATACGGTTTATGTTGCTTCGTACCACACCAACGTCGGTCACTACAGCGATGGTCAAAGCTACTTTGCCAGCGGCGGGGTGGACAATCCGCCATTGCATGCCCTTGCTGATGGAATATCAGGGACTAACGGCGTGTACGCCTACGGCACTTCCAGCAAATTTCCCACTCTTGGCTGGAAGAGCACCAACTACTGGGTGGACGTAGCTTTCAGTGCCGACACGACGCCGCCGGCAATTTCTGCCTTTACGGTACCGTCTACGGCTGGCACGCTGACCATCCCGATCAGTGAACTGACCGCAACGGATGAATCCGGCGTGACCGGGTACCTGGTCACGGAATCGGCAGCTGTACCATCAGCAACGGCCAGCGGTTGGTCCGTAACAGTGCCGGTGTCTTACACCTTCTCCACGGCCGGAAGCAAAACTCTCTACGCCTGGGCCAAGGATGCTCTCGGCAATGTTTCGACCGGCGTGAGCGCCTCTGTCGAGATCAGCCTCTCCGACACGACAGCACCGACAATAACCTCCTTTACGCTTCCTGCAGTATACGCTTCCCTGACCGTGCCGATCAGCAGCTGTAGCGCCAGCGACAATATCGGGGTAACCGGCTACCTGATAACCGAAACATCTGCCGTCCCATCAGCGACGGTCAGCGGTTGGAGTGCCGTGCCACCTGCCTCCTACAGCTTCATGCTGGCAGGAAACAAAATCCTCTATGCCTGGGCCAAGGACGCTGCCAATAATGTGTCGGTCAGTGTGAGTGCTCCGGTTTCAATCACCGCTTCGGTAGTGTATTCCATCTGGTCCGCGACGGCTGTTCCCGGAGTGACGGATGCCGGTCCTGACAGTGCCGTTGAACTGGGAGTAAAATTCCGCGCGGAAGTCAGCGGAACCATAAACGGCATCCGCTTCTACAAAACCGCCGCCAACACCGGCACCCATGTGGGCAATCTCTGGACCAGCACCGGCACACTGCTGGCAACGGCCACCTTCACCAACGAAACCGCCTCCGGGTGGCAGCAGGTAAATTTCACAACACCGGTGACCATTTCTGCAAACACGGTCTACGTCGCTTCGTATCACACCAACGTCGGCCACTACAGTGATGGTCAAAGCTTCTTTGCCAGCGGCGGGGTGGATAACCCGCCGCTGCATGCCCTGGCCGAAGGGGTGTCAGGATCTAACGGCGTGTATGCATATGGTTCCGCCAGCAAATTTCCCGGTCTGAGCTGGAAGAGCACCAACTATTGGGTGGACGTCGCCTTCAGCGCCGATACGACACCGCCGACAGTAACCTCCTTTACGGTTCCCGGACTGTACGCTTCCCTGACCGTGCCGATCAGTACATTCACCGCCAGCGACAATATCGGGGTAACCGGCTACCTGATAACCGAAACATCTACCGCTCCATCAGCAGCTGCCAGCGGCTGGTCCGTGACAGCACCGGGGTCATACCTCTTCTCCACAGAGGGAAGCAAGGCCCTCTATGCCTGGGCCAAGGATTCTGTCGGCAACGTATCATCCAGCATAAGCGCTTCTACTGTCATTACACTACCCGACACGACGCCGCCGACAATAACCGCCTTTACCGTTCCCGGACGGTACGATTCCCTGATCGTGCCGATCAGTACCTGTACCGCCAGCGACAATTTCGGGGTAACCGGCTACCTGATTACCGAAACATCCACCGCTCCATCAGCAACGGCCAGCGGCTGGTCCGTAACAGTGCCGACGTCATACACCTTCTCCACGGCGGGGAGCAAGACGCTCTATGCCTGGGCCAAAGATGCCGTCGGCAATGTATCGACCGGCATGAGCGCCTCCATTGTCATTGCCCCATCCGACACGTCAGCGCCGACAATAACCTCCTTTACTGTTCCCGCAGCGTACGATTCCCTGGCCGTGCCGATCAGCACATTTGACGCCAGTGACGATACCGGGGTAACCGGCTACC
This sequence comes from uncultured Geobacteraceae bacterium, assembly GCA_903862245.1. GTDB lineage: Bacteria > Desulfobacterota > Desulfuromonadia > Geobacterales > Pseudopelobacteraceae > JACRCG01. The sequence continues at coordinate 14,790 of CAIOXL010000164.1, forward strand.
TGATAACCGAAACATCAGCCGCTCCATCGGCTTCGGCCGGCGGCTGGTCCGCAACAGCGCCGGGGTCATACACCTTTGCCACGGAGGGGAGCAAGACCCTCTATGCCTGGGCCAGGGATGCCGTCGGCAACGTATCGTCCGGCATGAGCGCCTCCATTGTCATTACGCTCCCGGACACGACAGCGCCGACCATAACCTCCTTTAGTGTCCCCCCTCTGTCCGCTTCCCTGACCGTGCCGATCAGCACATTTGCCGTCAGCGACAATATCGGGGTGACCGGCTACCTGCTTGCCGAAACCTCTGCCGTCCCGTCGGCAACTGCCAGCGGCTGGTCCGTAACAGCGCCGGCGACATACCTCTTCGCCACGGAGGGAAGCAAGACCCTCTACGCCTGGGCCAGGGATGCTGCCGGCAACGTCTCGTCCGGCATGAGCGCCGCTACGGTCATCACCCTCCCCGATACGACTCCGCCGACCATAACCTCTTTTGCCGTCCCTGCGGAGTCCGCCTCCCTGACCGTGCCGATCAGTTCTTTTACCGTTAGCGACAATATCGGGGTAACCGGCTACCTGATTACCGAAACGTCTGCCGTTCCATCGGCGTCGGCCAGCGGCTGGAGTGCCGTGCCGCCATCTTCCTACAGCGCTGCGCTGCCGGGCAGCAAGATCCTCTATGCCTGGGCCAAAGACTCCGCCGGCAATGTGTCGGCCGGAGTGAGCGCCCCGGTTTCGGTCACCGCTTCGGTGTCATTCTCCGTCTGGCCTGCGACGGCAGTTCCTGCCGTGACAGATTCCGGTGCTGACAGTGCCGTTGAACTGGGTGTGAAGTTCCGTGCAGACCTCAACGGTTCCATTAAAGGCATCCGCTTTTACAAGGCGAGCACCAATACCGGTACCCATGTGGGGCACCTCTGGAGCAGCACCGGAACATTGCTGGCGACGGCGACTTTCTCCGGTGAAAGCGCCTCCGGGTGGCAGCAGGCAAATTTCACAACACCGGTGGCTATTTTGGCCAACACGGTCTACGTCGCCTCGTACCATACCAACGTCGGACACTACAGCAACGGGCAGTACTTTTTTACCTCAAACGGGGTGGATAACTCACCATTGCACGCCCTGAAATCCGGAGTGTCCGGTCTTAACGGAGTGTATGCATATGGTTCATCCAGCGTTTTTCCGAGTCAGGGATGGAGAGATTCCAATTACTGGGTGGACGTTGCCTATAGTGTCGACGCGCCCCCTTCGGTAACCGCATTCACCATTCCGTCCGCCACCACGTCCTTGATCGTGCCGATCAGTACCCTGACCGCGACAGATGATATCGGTGTGACCGGCTACCTGATTACGGAATCGCCTGCCGCACCGTCAGCCACGGCCGGCGGGTGGTCCATGGCGGTTCCCGCTGCATACTATTGCGCAACTCCAGGGGTCAAGACCCTCTACGCCTGGGCCAAAGATGCATCAGGCACTGTTTCGGCCAGCAGGAGCGCTTCGGTTGTCATTTCTCTCGGTGATACCCAGCCGCCTGTTGTAACCGCCTTCAGTATCCCGTCTGCCGCGACAACCCTCACCGTGCCGATTACCGCCATGACTGCTACTGACAATGTGGCCGTGACCGGCTATCTGGTCACCGAATCGTCCGCCATCCCATCCCTCACAGCCGCTGCGTGGCTGTCAGCCCCCCCAGCTTCCTACACCTTTGCCACGGAAGGGAACAAGAATCTCTATGTCTGGGCGCGGGACGCTGCCGGCAATGTCTCGGCCGGTTGGAGTGCTGCCGTCACCATCACGCTGCCCAACGGCACACCGGTTTTGATCATCACATCGACCTTGAACCACTTCACCGGCTATTATGCTGAGATACTCCGGGCAGAGGGGCTCAACCTGTTTTCGGTGAAAGATATCTCAACGGTCACGTCGGCAGTTCTGACCGCTTATGACGTCGTTATACTTGGCGAAATGACTCTCACCGCTGACCAGGCGGCACTGTTCGGCAGCTGGGTCGAAGCGGGAGGGCAGCTGATTGCCATGCGTCCGGACAAGAAGCTGGCACCGCTGCTCGGGCTTACTGATCTGTCGTCGACACTGTCCAATGGCTACCTGCTGGTGAACACCTCGTCAGGACCGGGGGTCGGAATTGTCAGCCAGACGATGCAGTATCACGGCACGGCGGATATCTATAGCCTCACTGACGCTGCAAATCTTGCCACACTTTATTCTACCGCTTCTTCAGCAACCACCCGCCCGGCCGTAACGCTGCGAAATGTCGGTGCCAGAGGGGGACAGGCGGCGGCATTTACCTACGATCTGGCCCGGTCGGTCATCTATACCCGTCAGGGGAATCCGGCGTGGTCGGGGCAGGAGAGGGACGGTTACCAGCCGATCCGCTCTGATGACCTGTTCTTCGGCAATGCCGCTTCCAGCCCCGGGCCTGACTGGGTGGATCTGAACAAAGTGGCTATTCCGCAGGCTGACGAGCAGCAACGCCTTTTGGCGAACCTCATCATCCGGATGGGCTACAGCAAAAATCCCCTGCCACGCTTCTGGTATCTGCCGCGCAGCCTCCCGGCGGTTGTGGTCATGACCGGTGATGATCATGGCGGGGGGGGGACCGGCGGACGATTCGACCACTACGAGGCCGTTAGTCCTTCCGGCTGTACTCTGGACAACTGGGAATGCATCCGGGGTACGTCATATATTTTTGCTGCCGCCACGCTTACCAATGCACAGGCCCTTGCCTATACCAATGACGGTTTCGAGGTCGCGCTCCACCCGAACACCAACTGTGCCGACTGGACCCCTGCGACACTAAACGGGTTCTATGTGTCCCAACTCAGTGACTGGCATACGAAATATTCAAGTATTCCGCTTCCGGTAACGAGCCGTACGCACTGCGTGGTCTGGAGCGATTACGCCAGCCAGCCTGTGGTGGAGTTGTCCAACGGGATACGTCTTGACACGACCTACTACTATTGGCCCGCGAGCTGGGTTGGCAATCTGCCCGGTTTTTTCACCGGTTCCGGTATGCCGATGCGTTTTGCCGATCTCTCCGGAAATACCATCGATGTGTATCAGGCAACAACCCAGATGACCGACGAGTCGGGCCAGTCATACCCCTTTACCATCGATACGCTGCTGGACCGGGCGATCGGGGCGGAAGGGTATTATGGCGCCTTTGTGGCCAATATGCATACCGATGCCGTGACGTCCAGCGAGTCAGACTACATTGTTAATTCTGCACTTGCCCGGGGAATTCCGGTGGTGTCTGCCCGTCAGCTGCTTGAATGGACCGATGGCAGAAACAATGCTGCGTTCACCGCACTGGACTGGAACAGTACTACCCTGAGTTTTAACATCACCGCCGGCACAGGAACAACCGGACTTATGGCCATGGCTCCGGTACCCACCGGCCGAACGGTAACCCGTATAACGTTTGACGGCGGATCAATCCCGTTTGAGCTGAAGATCGTAAAAGGACTCCAATATGCCGTTTTCAACGCAACAAAAGGATCTTACCAGGTTACCTACACACCTCCTCCTGATGTAACCGCTCCGGTTACTTCCATAACATCGCCCGTTGCCGGGGCCACCAGTGCCGATACCGTCACCGTCAGCGCGGTTGCCGTTGACGATATCGGCGTGTCCAGTGTGGAGTTTTATCTTGACGGTATTTTCCAGGCCAGCACCGTAACAGCGCCCTATGTCTGGGTATGGGATACGACCCAGGTATCGGACGGTACGCACATTCTTGCGGTAAAGGCGCATGACGCCGCCGGCAACGTCGGAACAGGCAGCGCTGTGTCGGTTACTGTTTCCAACAGTGTCGTCAGCACTGCGTTGGTGCAGAGCGCTTCCAGTATCACCTCAAGCGCCCAGAGCCTTTCTGTGACGCTCCCCGCAACGGTCACCACCGGCAATCTCATTGTTGTTTCAGTGTCGGATTTCCCCAATCTCCCCGGTTCTCCTCCGGTTACCGACAGTCTGGGCAACACCTACACAATTGCCGGCACCATTCTTACCGCTCAGGGTGCCTACAGCGCCATTTACTACGCTTATAACGTGATTGGCGGGGCGAATGTTGTGACGCTGTTCCGCACCGTCAGTTCCGGCGGCCAGATGTCCATGGCGGTCGCCGAATTTTCAGGAGTTGCCACCGTATCCCCGCTTGTTACGGCGGTTGCAGCCACCGGATCCGGCTCTGCTCCGGCATCCGGCGATATGTTCCCCGCCTCTGTCGGTGATCTCGTCATCGGATCAGGCACCCATAACGGCAGCACGGTTACATCAGCCGGTCCCGGTTTCACAATGATTGCCATACCGACGGAGGATTCGGTTAGTCATCAACCGCTTGCAGTTGAATACCGGATTGCCAGCGGAACCGAACCGGTTTCGGCAACGTTCAGTCTTGCCGCCGGCTGTTCCTGGATTCAGAACGGGGCGCTGTTCAGGCACCGGTGATCATTTTGTGTTGATACGGTGAAAGGGAGGAAACCGATGGAAATCTGCCATGTAGCGGCCGGCGATACTTCAAAATGGCGCAGACTGTATGATGCGGCTACTGGACTGGTATTCGCCGGCATCATCGTTCTTTTCGCTGCCTGTTCGGCTAGCGCCGCCCCGAACCTTGCCGTAAATGGAGCCCTGAAATACCAGACCATTGATGGCCTGGGCACAAACATAAACGTTAACAACTGGGAAAACGGCCAGTTGAAGCCGGCTCTGGATTTTTTGATAACCACGAACGGTTCGTCACTGTTCAGGGTGGTGCGGGATCCGATTGACTGGGTCGCCAGCGAGTCGCTGATCCCCCCTCTGCACGCACTCACCCCAAGCGCCCTGCAGCAGGTGTATGAAACGGATAAAATGGGAGATATATGGAACACCATTGCCTACCTCAACGAAAAGGGGATCGGCGGCAGCCAGATCATTCTTGACTTCATGGGGTGGACGCCGGTCTGGCTGGGGGGGAGCGGGCAGTATGGGGTTGCCAGCCATATGACTGCGGGAAAAGAACAGGCGTTTGCCACCATGGTGGCATCGCTGGTCTACTACGGCAAAAAGGTGAAAGGGCTTGACTTCACCTATGTATCGCCATTGAACGAACAGGATCAGAGTGCCTGCCTTGAATCGCCGTGCGTTGATGCCGTGCAGTACACGACCGTCATGCATCTTCTTGCTGATGAGCTTGATTACATGGGCCTTGGTGACGTGCGTTTTGTCGTGCCTGACACGGGGGCAAACATCAGCACAAGTGTGAATTACATCGCGCAGGCCATGCGTGACAGCACCGTTGCCGCGCGGACGGATCATTTTTCCATTCATGACTACAGCGGCAGTCCGGTTGCTCCCGGCACCACCTACAGCGGCAAGGATTACTGGGTTACCGAAACTTCGGCATGGTGCACGGGGTGTGATGCCGGGGGGAGCGGTCCCGCCAATGAATGGAGCTTTAGCAAGCAGACCGCCGATGTCATCCTTGGCGATCTGAAGAACGGTTTTACCGCAGTATTGACCTGGGAAGGCTATGACAGCTTCTGGTACCACCATAACGCATCCAGCCTTTGGGGGTTCCTGGCCTACACCCCGGGCACCGGCATCTATACCCCCCGCAAGCGTGCCTATGCCTATGCACACTTCAACCGTTTCATCGGGCCGGGCGATGTTGTGATCGGGGCAAGTGAAACCATGTCCAGCGTGCCTGCTGTCGTGGCGGTGTACAACGTTGCATCCGGGAAAGTAACCATCGTCGGGCGCAACAGCGGGAGTTCGACACTGACGGTCAACGGACAGTTGAACAACCTGCCTGCGGTGACGACACTCGCCCTGTATGAAACCGGTGCGTCGGCCAATCTGGTGCGAAGAACGGATATCGCTGTTTCAGCCGGTACGTTCACCGCACGGATCTCAGCAGATTCTCTCTTCACGCTGACAAACCAGCCGATGACATCACTGGATCTTGAACCGCCGACGGTGGCAATCACATATCCTCTGGATGGCGCCCAGGTCAGTGGAACAATTGAGACGGCTGCCACTGCGTCTGACAACACCATGGTGGCGGGGGTCCAGTTTGTTCTGGACGGGGCCGTCACCGGGCAGGAAGTCACGTCTTCACCCTATGTCATGAGCCTGGATACCACCACCCTTACAAACGGTGAGCATTTCATTTCCGCGATTGCACGGGACCCGGCCGGCAACAAAACGGTGAGTCAGCAGGTTTCGTTCGCGGTCAGTAACGGCGGCACCCCTTCACCGCTCATTGCCCTCATACAAAAAGCCTCCAGTACCACGGCAAGCGCGCAGAACCTGTCGGCAACACTCCGGTCCGTTACTTCCGGCAATCTCATCGTCGTTTCAGTTTCCGGCTGGCCCAATGTTCCGGCGGTTCCTGCCGTCACCGACAGCAGGGGGAACAGTTACAGTATTGCTGGCTCTGTTCTGCTCACCCAGGGGGCGTACAGCGCCATCTACTACGCCAGAAACGTAACCGGCGGCACCGGTGATACGGTCGTTACCGTCAACACCATCAAATCCGGCGGCCAGATTTCCATGGTAGCGGCTGAGTTTGCCGGCGTGGATACGGTTGCTCCTCTTGACAAAACAGCGGGGGCGGTCGGCTCCGGGGTCACCCCCTCGTCAGGGGCCATGACCCCGGTAATGTCCGGTGAGCTGCTGATCGGCTCCGGAACACATAACGGCAGCACCACGACAACTGCAGGCAGCGGGCTGTCCATGATTGCCATTCCCACGGAAGACTCGGCATATCATCAGCCGTTGGCCATGGCATACCGGGTGCTGAACAGCACGGACAGCGCAGCGGCAACCTTCTACCTTGCCAGCGGCTACCCGTGGACCCAGAACGGCGTACTCTTCAAACCTGCGGTTCCGCTGGTCCCTGATACGACCGCTCCGTCCGTGCCGGTTAATCTCACTGCAACCCCGGTATCCGCATCACAGATGTATGTTTCGTGGACAGCTTCAACAGATCCCGCCGTAAGCGGAGAAGTGTCAAGCGGCGTTGCCGGATACCGGCTGTACAGGGATGGCAGCGGAACCCCGCTCTCTTCAACGACCGCGACGTATTATACCGATTCCGGGCTCAGCCCAGCCACCGCTTATTCGTACACGGTGTCAGCGTATGACGGCGCCGGAAACAGTTCAGCGGCATCACCTCCCGTTTCGGCAACCACGCTTGCACCGGACACAACTGCACCGACGGTTTCAATAGATCCGCTCAGCGGCATCGTTTCCGGTACGATCACGGTTTCAGCCAAAGCCAGCGACTACACCGGGGTGACGAAAGTGGAGTTTTATCTTGATGATGCCCTTAAAACCACAGACTCCGCACCGCTGTACACCTGGACCTGGGACACCACGCAAACTACCAATGGTTCGCACAAGCTGACCGCCATGGCATACGACGCCGCCGGAAACCGTGGTACGAGCAGTGATGTCTACGTAACGGTTACCAACCTGGCAGCCAGCATAGCATTGGTTCAAAGCGCCTACAGAACAACCACCAGCGCACAGACGCTTGCTGCCTCACTGTCGTCAAAAGCGGTCACCGCCGGCAACCTCATTGTCGTATCCGTCTCGGGGTGGCCGAATCTTCCGGCCGCAACCGCCGTTACCGACAATCTCGGCAATACCTACTCCAGTGCCGGCACCGTTCTCACTTCTCTTGGTGCGTACAGTGCCATTTACTATGCCGGCAACGTGAAGGCGGGGGCAGCGACGGTTACGGTCAGAACAGTAAAATCGGGCGGACAGATTTCCATGGTTGTGGCGGAATTTTCGGGAGTGGACACCGTATCGCCGCTGGACAAAGTGACGGGAGCCGTCGGCTCGGGAACCGCTCCCTCATCCGGCACCATGACTCCGGTCATGACGGGAGAACTTGTTATCGGCTCCGGTACCCACAACGGCAATACCGTGACAAGTGCGGGGACCGGATTCTCCATGATTGCAATCCCGACCGAGGACTCGAACACGCACCAGCCGCTGGCCATGGAGTATCAGGTACTGAGCGGTGCAACGGTGCAGCCGGTCAGTGCCGCCTTCCGTCTCGCGGCCGGATATCCCTGGACGATGAATGGCGCTCTTTTCAGGCATAAATAGCGACATAATTGAACGTCAACCTGTTTTTACGAGGTGAAATATGAACAACTACCTGAACAGATTCCTTGTGTCAGCAGTATTCATGGCAGCTGTATGCTGCGGTCTGTTTCCGTGCCACGCGTTCAGCGCTCAGGCAAATTATTCGATCTGGCCGGCTGGTACGGTTCCGGGCGCTGTTGACGGCGGGTCGGACAGTCCGGTTGAACTCGGTTTGAAATTCCGTTCAGATACAAGCGGCTATATCACCGGCATCCGGTTTTACAAGGCGGGCACCAATACCGGAACCCACGTGGCAAACCTCTGGACGAGCAGCGGCACACGTCTCGCCACCGCCACGTTCAAAAGCGAGACCACCTCCGGCTGGCAGCAGGTGAGCTTTCCCACACAGGTGGCCATTACCGCCAACACGGTCTACGTTGCTTCCTATCACACGAACGTCGGCCATTACAGCTGTGACCAGAACTTCTTCACGGGCAAGGGGGTGGACGCTCCGCCGCTGCACGCACTGGCGAGCGGAGTTTCCGGAGTCAACGGTGTATATACGTACGGCTCCACCAGCAAACTCCCCAGCCTTAGCTGGCTGAACTCGAACTACTGGGTGGATGTGGTGCTGAGCGCGACGGTAACCTCCGATACGACAGCTCCGACGGTCACGGCGTTTTCGCTTCCTGCCGCTGCGACCACGCTGGCGGTGCCCATAACGAACTTCACCGCATCGGACAACGTGGCGGTGACCGGCTATCTGGTCACGGAATCTGCAACGCCGCCTGCCGCGTCCGACGGGGGATGGTCAGCGACAGCGCCGTCAACATACACATTCGCTGCGGCGGGCAGCAAGACCCTCTACGCCTGGGCTAAAGACGCTGCCGGAAATGTGGGGTCATCCGTCAGTGCTTCCGTAACCGTGACCATCGATACGGTTGCGCCGACCGTCAGTATTACGTACCCGCCCGGAAATTCAACTGTTTCCGGGACACTGACGGTAACGGCCACTGCTGCTGACAGTGTCGGCGTGAGCAGGGTTGAGTTTTATCTGGACGGTTCCACTCTGCTGGCAACGGCTACGACCGCCCCGTATTCAGCCGGATGGGATACCTCCACAGCCAGCAACGGAACACACGCGCTGACGGCCAGGGGGTACGATGCCGCCGGAAATGTGGGTACCAGCAGCAGTAGTACCGTTACGGTTGCCAATCAGGTGGTCGGCATTCTTCTGAAACAGAAAGCCGCCAACACAACAACAAGTGCTCAGAACCTTTCGGCAACGCTCCCGTCAGCGGTCACCGCCGGTAATCTGATCGTCGTATCCATGTCGGGGTGGCCGAATCTTCCGGCCGCAACCGCAGTTACCGACACCCTTGGCAATACCTACGCCAGTGCCGGGACGGTTCTCACGTCACTCGGCGCTTACAGTGCCATCTACTATGCCGGCAATGTAAAAGGCGGGACTGGGACGGTTACGGTCAAAACAGTCAAATCAGGCGGCCAGATTTCCATGGCTGTTGCCGAGTTCAGCGGCGTGGACAGTGCGTCACCACTGGATAAAACAGCCGGGGCTGTCGGTTCGGGAACGTCCCCTTCATCCGGTGCCATGACTCCGGCCAGGGGGGGTGAACTTGTCATCGGCTCCGGTACTCACAACGGCAGCACCGTAACAACCGCCGGGACAGGCTTCACGATGATTGCCATCCCGACGGAAGACTCAAACACGCACCAGCCGCTGGCCATGGAATACATGGTATTGAGCGGCATCAGTCAGACATCTCCGGGATTCTCCCTGGCCAGAGGGTACTCATGGACTCAGAACGGAGTGCTGTTCAAACCCGCAGCGGGGAGTGTGGATACCACAGCCCCGGTTATTGCGATCACCACCCCCCAAAACAACGCCACAGTTTCCGGCGTCGTTGCGGTCAGTGCCGCTGCCAGTGATAACGTCGGCGTGACAAAGGTGGATTTCTATCTGGATGGCGTACTGCAAACATCCGACACCACAGCTCCCTACGGATGGTCGTGGGATTCCACTCTGGCGGCGAGCGGCTCGCATTCCCTCAGCGCCATTGCCTATGATGCTGCGGGGAATGCCGGGCAATCAGCACTTGTTACGGTAACGCTCCAGCTTGCAGGTCCCGAATCCGCCGGCTGGTATACCGGTGACATTCATGTGCACCGCAGCTGCGGCGGTTTTCCGGAAACCGTAGAGAACATGTACCTGAAAATGCTCCCGAATAAACTTTCGGTCATAACCCTGCTGGCTGACATGGGTAACGGCGAGGTTAAGGATTCTGTTACGGATCTGCCGCTGGTAACCGGGAATGACGCTGCCATCTCCACATCAGGACAGATTCTGCACTGGGACGCGGAGTGGCACTGGGACCCAACGTATACCCAGTATCCTCATCAGGTTATCGGAGGTCATGTGTTGGCACTCGGGGTGGCGGAGGCACATCAGAGGCTGGATGAGTACACATATCCTGTTTTTGACTGGGCACATCAGCAGGGTGGAATCGCCGGGTTTGCCCACATGGAGTTCCTGGATGGCGGACTCCCCCAGACATTGACCTGCTGTTCTCCGTTTGAATATCCGGTGGAGGTTGCCCTGGGCGGCGCTGACTTCATATCGGAGGATGTCTCCGATACCGGCTTTACCGGGTGGAGCGGTCTCTATCCGGAGAACGCCATTCAGGCGTACTACAAACTTCTCAACTGCGGTTTCAGGCCCGGGCTGGCTGCAGGCACAGACTATCCCTGCAATAGCGGCCGGGATCTTGGCTCCCTGCTGACGTACGTACAGGTGGACGGAGGGCAGTTGTCCTACCGCAACTGGATTGACGGCATTGCTGCCGGAAGAACGGTGGTATCGCGCAATGGCCATAACGAATTTCTGGATCTGAAAGTGAACGGCAGCGCCACACCGGGGGATGAGATCAAACTGACCGGTGGCGGTTCTGTTCCGGTAACCGTGCAATGGACGGCCAACCAAAATTTGACCGGGACAATGGAACTTGTGAAGAACGGTGTGGTCGTTGCGAGCAAAGCAACCACTGCGGCGGTTGGAAACCCTGCGAGTCTGACCGCGACGGTCGGTTTTACCAAAAGCGGCTGGCTTGCGGCGCGGCGAATGGGCAGCAACGGGCACCAGCTGCATACCGCTGCAGTGTATGTGACGGTGGACAATCTGCCGGTGCGGGCAAGTGTTGAGGATGCACAATTCTTCGTACAGTGGATTGATACCCTGATAGCAAAAACTTCGCCCGGCGGGCCCTGGAATCCGTTTTTCCTGAACAGCCTCGCGGCAGCCCAGACGCGGTATCTGGCTGCGAGGACTCTGTATCAGCAGATTCTACTCGAAGCGGGTGCGACGCCGTAACGTACATTCAGCCGGTTGGCAGCTGCGCAAAAACGAACATGGATAATTTTCATAACAGCAGCACAGGCAACGTGCAGATACCGGTGTTACGACAATAATCACTCCGTCGTTGTATGTATCGGTAACAGGACAAATTCACCAAAACTTCCGCAACACACTGTAATAATGACATTTTGATTGTGGCACGCTCCATGATAGGTGTCTGCACAAGATCGAATTAATCATTGAGGGCACCTACCA
>CAIOXL010000165.1 GCA_903862245.1 uncultured Geobacteraceae bacterium
TCTGGTTTGATGCTTTTGGTTTGGTTTTAAATTACCGCGCAGCGGTTTAGTTCAACATAGATGTTACCACTCGGGTCCATGGTCATACCTTCGTTCTGCGCCGTACTGCCGACAACCAGAGTACCGAGAATATGGCCGGTACGATCCATTTTCAGAACCTTGCCATCAGGTGCGCTAAGGAGCAGCAAATGACTGTAATCCGGCGCCGTACTACTCACAATATTTGACAAAGCAAAGACGTCATTAATGGCGCTTAGACCGGTCAAAGCCGGATCAAACAGGTTAACAGAATTTTCTGTGGTTGGTGAACCGTTCGATGCGGTTCCCGCAGCAAAATCGATTGCCGTCTGGAAGACACCCGACGGTCCCGATTCCTTGACACAGATATAGCCATTGGTCATTGGGTCGTACGAGATACCCTCTATGCCGATATTGCCAATGGTAGTGCCGAGCTTGACGGTTTTAACTCCGGCACCACCCAGCGTCGTGTTGGCCGCATAAGTGAACTGATTAACCTGGCGGTACCGTTCTTCGACCATCGCAAACTTGCCACCGCCTATATAGGTTATCCCCTCTGTGTCGTAAAAATAGGTGCCTTGTGGTTTTGTCGCATCAGCGGCCAGTGTCATGGAATCGATCAGAACGCCCTTTTTGGTTACCTGCACGACCGACGTCCCGCCGTCACCCACAACGAACAGGGTGTCGGTATCCTTGTTATAGGTCACTGCCGACGCCTCATCCGCCAGCAGGTTGGCTCCACTGCCGACCGGAAGGCTATAGCGTCCGGTTTGCGTGTAGTTTGCCAGGTCATAGGTACTTTGCGGGTCTGAAAAAGAGAGCGTCGGGGTTGTAAAGGCAACCGGTGTTGCGACGGGAGTATCGCCACCTCCACAGGCGGAAAGGCCCATGGCTATGATGGTTACAAGAAGTGCTCTTACGAGGATGTGCTGCATTGAAATCATGATTCTATTCTGTCTCATCCATTTCTCCCTTTATTGATGCAGTAATTTTATTTCCTTGTGACATCTCGCACAGGTAACATTTCAATAGAGTTCCAACTCTGAAACAATTTGGTTGCTCTCAGCACTAACCCTTATTACTGTTTCTGGTCAGAAAAGACCCGCGCCGTTTCCAGCGCGGGTTCGATGAATCTGCAGAGTACAAAACCAATTAATTGCTACGTGGGACCAATGAAAGGTTGGTAGTTGTACCCCATCGTTTTGTGTTCCACATGTAATCGCGAACTGTCAGTTTCTGGCTGACGGCGTCAACCGAAACCACTTTGAAGGCCAGCTTTGACGGATCAACGTTAGATCCATTCGATCCGTCCGGCAAGATACCTTTCATCGGAGAATCGACACGAATCACGTTCAGACTGATATCGTTATCCGGCCCGGTGCAAACATAGCTGCTGTTGATATGGTCATTTCCGTGGAAGTAGGCAACTATATTCTTATGAGTTTTCAACCAAGCCACCAAGGCTCGCTGCTGTGTATTGCTGGATGCACTGATCGTTTTGTTGCCGGCGGTATCATTATCCAGCGATTGATCGGCAACCATATTTTCAAACTTGTCCGTGGCGTTGATATCATGTGTGCCATTAGGATTGGCGAGATGCTTCGTTTCGATAAGCGGCTGATCGTGAGCAAACAGTATGACCGGTGTGGTGGCGCTCACCTTCGCCAGGTCTGTATCGATCCAGGCGCGGGCGATGCTGTCCGGCCACATGGTGATAAACACGAAGTGAACTCCGTTGATATCTTTTGAATAGAACACCCTGTTGCTGACATAGCTGGCGGCCGCGGTTGTCGTGCTGGGTGTGGCGCCAACGAATGCCGCAGATGTCAGAGCGGTGGTCGGCTTCATCATCAGGTTGTATATCTGGGTATAGGAGGTGGCATCCAGACCGGCGGCAGTGTTCATCGGAGCCTTGTAATAGCCGATAGCGTTGGAAACATCGTGGTTGCCCGGGATTATGAATAGGGGAGATTGCTTACCGCTCTTATCTTTCAGAGTCAAACCGTCGATGTAGTCCGCCTTGAACTGTGCCCAGGACGTCGCTGCGGTCTGATTACTGGTAGCACCTTCGGAACGGTTGGCTATGTCGCCCCCCTCTAATACAAAATCCACGGGGCCGACGCTCTGGCAGGAGTTAAGACCGCCGTCGGCACAGGGTGTTGTCACATTGGAGATAGAATTAATTACCCCGATCATCGCGCCATTCACCTGGAACCCGCTGCTGTATCCGTTAAAAACACCAGCGGCAGCCCGTTTGATGCCGTAGTGTGCATCTGAGGTAAATACAAACTGGGTCAGCGACGACTGAAGCGTGCCGGTAAGTGTAATCCCTGAACCGCTATATGCAATGACCGAACCGCCAAACTTTACGGTGCTTGTTTTGGCGTCAGCAAAAGTTTTTCCACCCGGAATCTTAATGTTTGCGTCACCAAGAATGTTTCCGCTTGCCAGTCCCAGGTCGGCAGAAACTGACTGAACAGTGCTGTCAGAGCTTGGTCCCACAACTATATTCAGGCTGTTTTGTGTGAGATTGGCGGGAGGATTGCTGAGATCTATGGGGGCCAGGTACCGGTATGTAGCGCCGGAGTTGAGTTTAGCGACCAGAATGATCACAGATTGTGCCGAGGGGAGGTTGTAGGTCAATCCGCTGAATTGGGTTCCAATGATATCAGCCGGTGTGCTACTGATAACTATACCGGTCATAGCGTCAACCGCTGTGACGTTCCCGACCGAACCGGCAGCGGCTTCTACGGACTTCGATACAGTCTTTGCCACGCCCGCTTCAAGAGAACCGTTTACGGTGACTTTCGATGGCCCCGTTTGTGCTACAGTTTCACTGCCTGCGCACGCAGTGAGCGCAAAAAGCGCAACTATAAGCACAACACGTACCGAGTACATCCATCTCTTCTTCACTACATTCATCTCTGTTACCTCCAAAATTTAGTTTTGATAATCCCGACTAATTTCTAACACAAGCGGCATTACGATAGGGTTTCAACTCTGTGAAATTTCTGTTGCAATTTGCTTGATCATGCTGCAACAGGCTCAGACGAGAGTTCCTTCTTTTTCCCGAAAATCAGCGCCGTCCAGATGCTGATTTCGTACATCAGGTACATCGGAATCATGATCACGAACATGGTGATCAGGTCTGCATGAAAGGCGGCGACAATCGAACTGGCCAAAAGCGCATATTTGCGTTTTGGCGACAGAATCTGGTAACTGACCAGCCCAAAGCGCGACAGAATCAGGGTCAGAATGGGGAGTTCGAAAATCAGGCCGAAGATCAGGATCAGCCGCAGACAGAAGTTGATATAGGCGCTGATATTGAACCAGCTTTGCAACCCCTCAGCCTCATAGGAGAGGGAGAAATTGATGATTACCGGCCAGATCACGATCAGGAAAAACAGTGCTCCAACGCAAAACGTGAGCGAGGCGGCGGTAACAAAGGGCACTACCATCCGTCGCTCCTTACGGGTAAGCCCCGGCGCAATAAATTGCCATACCTGGTGAAAGACAACCGGCAGTACCAGGATGAAACCGGCCAGCATGGATATCTTGCACTGGATGAAGAACGGTTCCAGCGGTGCGCTGTAATTAAGCAGGTGCTTCTTCACCGGGGCGCCAATCTCCTGCTCCAGCTTGAACTGTTTATAAAGGGCCGGGGCACGCTCTTTGACCTGAAGATAGACTCGTTTCTTGATTTCGGTCAGGTAGGTCTGGCCGGTGAGCGGCCTTTCGATAAATGAAAGCATGGTGCCGGACAGATTCCAGGCCACGCCCATGCCGATCACAACCGCCACAACGATGACAATCAGCCGCTTGCGCAACTCGACCAGATGCTCCATGAAGGGGAGAACGCTCATTTCTGCCATATAGTTATCTGCGTCTCCTGTTTTAATTGTTGTACATCAGCGCGGCGGATATCGCCGCGATCTGGGAATCTGTGAGAGAAAGAGAGTACATGGCGCTCATGTTGCGCATCGCCGCCCTGATCTCTGTTTCGCTGGTGTCTGTTACGGAAGACGTCGCCAGTTTGCCATGGCAACCCGCGCAGAAAGTGGTGTAGGGAATTGAGCCGTCCGTAAGTGCTGTGACGGCGGAAGCCTGCACAGATGGGCTGCTTTCTCCAGAGCTATTCTGCGCGGTAACAATGTAATGGTACGTTACGGCGGGAAGCATCCCTCTCTGGATATAGGAGGTGCCGGCACTGGCAATCCTGGTCCCGGTAGTCGTGGTGACTTCGGGGGCCGTTGACCAGTAGATGTTGTATGAAGTCGCACCGTTGGCAGCATTCCAGGACAGGGTCGCCTTGTTTGTTCCGCCAACGACGGAGACGCCTGTCGGTGCATCAGGAACTTTGTGAACAGGCGAAACCGCATCTATCGGAGTAGTGTCGCTGTTGTTGGTGGTGCTCCCGCCTCCGCAACCGAACAGACCGGCCAAGGGAACCGCGATCATGCAGAGCGACCAGAATGCGTTCCAGTTCTTCATGGAATGATCATGCCTCTTTTGGTTTTATTTCTATTTCGTCTTTCCCTTCGGAAGCCTTCCGGAAATTTCGAATTGTTTTCCCCATTGCACCGCCTAACTCGGGCAAGCGGCCGACTCCAAAGATCAGGGTTACGATCACAAGAATGATACTTAACTCTGGCAAACCAAATCCAAACATAAATCACCTCTTCATGGTTGCAGTTTGATATTAAAGTGGAGAGAATCAGACCTCCGAGGTTTTAAAAACCCGGAGGTCTCAGTATTACAATGCGGCGTCCCGGTTTATATACCGGCAACTGCGGCGAAATAACCGTTGTAGTTGAGAACCGCCCATACGGTTTTGGTGGCCGTGTCGATGCCGTAAGTGCCAAGGGCATAGCCGGCTTTCCAGGGGCCGGTCACGAGTTTTTTGGCACCGCCTAGGTTCTGATCCACAGCATTGATCCAGTTGCCGTTGCCGTCCGGGGTGGCCAGAACCGGCGAACCGCTCGAATAGCTCAAGGAGAGCGTATAAACGTCAGTCTGATCGCTCCCCAGGATACTGTTCATACCCCACAGAGTTAGAATGTCACTGGCGGTGTTGCGCACTGCCGCCAACCAGCCGGTATTAACATCGTTATAATAGTTGCGGCCGCTCAGATCTACGACCGGATTAGTGTTGGTGCCGCTCAATATCTTGGCGACAGTGCCCGAGGGACCGGTATCCTGAACCGTGGTGTAAGTGTCGCCATTACCGAGCAGGAACTGTTTGCCGACCTGGCTGTAGCCAAAGGTTTCCCGTTTGGTGAAATTCAGTTTCGGAGTGGTGGCAATCTTGTTCTCCGTAGGGGTGTCAAATTTGGCATTAACCGGAGCGGAATAGTAATCAACCGTGACGTTCGCTCCGTCAACCGTGACGATGTAGTAGCCGACCGTATAGAGTTCCTGGCTGAGCTGAACCTGGCGCTTCCCGCCGCAGAAAAAGGCATCGTTTGACGTAGCTGCAGTGACGTTCGAGTTCCCGAAGGCGTCATTTTCGTTGGGAGTGTAAAATTTGGAGCTGTTGGATGAACAGAGAACATGTGTCACCTGTGCGGCAGCGCCGGCGTCGGTAGTTTTCACGATGCTCCTGTTGTGGATGTGATCGTGACCGCAGAAGTACAGGCGGGCCTTATTGGTAAACATGCTCCGGATAAAGGTGTTCAGCGCTCCAGAAGAAACCTTGTAGGTCTTGGCAGCGGTAGCGGTGGTGGCGTTGGCCGGTGCGGCAAAATCGGCATCGGCGGGGCAGTCGCCAAAGAGAGTATCTATATGCTGCTGGGTGATCAGCCCCTTGTGGGAGAAGACAAAGGCGTGGCCGCCAGTGGGCTTGCCCGACAGGGTGTTGCTGATCCATGTTTGTTGTTTCGCCACCGTCGTTACCAGTGAGTAGGTTGCTCCGTCGGGGTCCAGACCGTCGAGGGGTTTGAATTGGTCGATGAACACGAAGCGGGCATTGTTGTAGTCAAATCCATAGGAAAGGCCCGCCAGGTTGGCGCTCGGACTGCCGATGGCGCTAAAATTGGAGCCGATGGTGAAGCTGGAACCGGATGCCGTAGGCGACGGCTGATTTGCGGCATCGGGATTATTGACGCTCAATACCTTGGCCGGAGAAGCGTTTTGCTTACCATTTGTTGTCTGGGGAAAGATCGCCGTGAACTCGGCGGCAGTGGCCGCAGTGTCGTCGTGATTGCCGCGTACCGGGAAGAAACCGATCCCGGCGTTGTACAGGGGCTGGGTAAACAGCGCCCTTGTATCCTCGGCCACCTGGCCGTTGGCCATGGGATAGGTCCCTCCCGAGACAGGGACATTATAGACGCCGGCACTGTTCGCCTTGTCCGCCAAGTCACCCACCTGCACGACAAATTTAACGCCCTGAGCGATAAACTGATCGTTGAGCTTGTTGATAATGTCTGTGGCGGCGGTATTCGGATTCTTACCGTCATCGCTGTCAAGCCACTGGGTATCGGCCATAACACCGAATTTCCAGGCTGTTGTCGAATTTTGCCCGACCAGCGCTGCCACCGGACCTACGACAGGTGAATCCGAGGAGTTCGACCCGCACCCTCCCGCAACCATTGTTGCCGCAACGGCACCCATACCGACTGCGGTGCGTTTCATAAATTCGCGCCTGTCGATACCTTTTACCCCGGATTCTTCACGTTCATCGTTCTTGCCATTGTTTTCAGACATGTTTTGTACCCCCCTATTTGATGGTGCTGCATGGAATGAAATGGATCATTGCGTCAAAAGGTTCAAGCGAGGCTTCGTTGCCGATATTCTTCCGTCTTATACCACAGCAGTGTGACGTTGGGGTGTCATCTCCGTAAATTCTTTGCAACGTTTCTAGACAATCATCACGTGTCGTTTTTGTAACAAAAACGTTTCCATATCGATACGTTACAAAATTTGAATACCTGTGCTATACCTGCCATAAATTTTGGGATAATCATTTATTATTATAACGACCCAATGTAACAACGATATGAATTCAGGAGACCATGAAACCTTTCCCGTTCGTCAACCCACTGTCCGGCAGCTCTGCTATGACACGGTGTATCCGGCTGATCTTTCTGGCAACTGTCCTGTTTCTTTTTTCCCCGCGTCTTTCGTCTGCGCACGCTTTGACGCTGTCCATCGACGCGACGGAGCGTTTGTGTGCCAATCCGGTCGTTTCCCTGGCTGTTGCCGATGCCGCCGAACTCTTACGCCGTTCTTTTCCCGGCGCAGTGATCGGCCATAACATCCGTGCCTGCCAGGTCCGGATCGTGCTTCCCGATGTCACCGCAAACAGGGATTACTGCATTCCCGGGCCATCGGTACGCCCCTATCTCTGTACGGCAGTTCCAGATGTTTCATATCGCTGGCAATCACGCACGCAGGGCGGGACTATAATCCTGAAACTCGCGACCGTTTCTCCGGAGGGGGTTGCAGCCGGACTGTACGGATTGTTGCAGGAAAAACTCGATTTCCGGTTTTATCACCCGCGAGAAATCATTATTCCCACCCTGAACAGTTGGCCTCTCCCGGAGCAGTTCTCTTTTGCCGGTGTGCCACGCTTTGAAAAGCGGGGGTTTCACCTCCACACCCAGCATCCAACGGAACTCACGGAGCAGCTTCATGACCCCGTGATTCCCGGCGCCTTCGAAGATGTGAAAAGCTATATCGACTGGCTGGCTCGAAACGGGCAGAATACCTTTCAATTTTTCCTGCTGCGTGACGTGGATCGTTTGCTGTGGCCCGAGCATGCCCGGCGGATCGTGGAATATGCGCACCAACGCGGAATACGTTGCGGTATCGAGATCTCGCTCTCAATGATTCAGCAGCAGGCTTTTCAGGCTATCACCCTGTTGAAACCCTATCCGTCATATCAACAGCAGGTGGACAATACGCTGGCCTGGCTTTTCCAGGCGCCATGGGATTATCTCAGCCTTGACGTTACGTTGGGCGAACACCTCCCCTTTCTGGACAAACTGCTGCCTGACGTGCAGATGCACATTGAGCAGCAGGTGGAAAAGCGTTACGGAGCACGCCTGATGTACGCCACTCATGTCATCTGCTCAAATGGCGGTGAGATGGTTCGCCGCCCCAAATTGCCCAATAGCGGTATCATGATCCATACCGTCATGTGCTATTCGGCGACGGAAGCTAA